>NZ_JBSFTC010000012.1:0-88081 GCF_053590415.1 Nonomuraea sp. NPDC003201 | reverse complement strand
GCCGGGTCGCGGCCGCGGCCTGCCCGCCGTCGCCGGGGACGTAGCCCGGCCGGACCTCGGCGTCGGCGGCGTCCAGATCGGACGCGAGCAGCCCCGGGAGGTCCGGTGACATGACCCCTGCTCTGCCCAGCTGTTCGGCGCGCTTGCGTAAGGAGGTCTCGGTGATGTCATGGCCGCCGAAGGCCAGGTCGGTCAGCGGAACCAGGCTTCCGGGAAAGCCGGGGGACTCGCTCACGCATCCCTGCGGGGTCGCGGCTCCCGCCCTGATGGCCGCGGCGCCCACGATGGCGGTGGTCGCCACGGATCCCCGTGCCCCGATAAGCCACACACCGAGCTTGTCCATGAAAGCTCCATCGTGTCGGGACTACCCCCGCATGCGGAAGGCATCCGGTATGTAAGTCTCCGCGATGGTAAGAGCTATTTTTGTCGATGGTCAACCATAAGCAGGCTTATCGTCGTCTTTTTATCCGCGCTGCTTGCGGCCATCACCGCTCGGTCCACCGCCTCGGGCGTCAGCACGTCCTGAAGCACCATCCAGAGCTCCGGCGTCTTTCGCGATCTCCGCGCAATTATGTCGCACTGGTGGCAGCTTTTGCTTGACCGTCGACATAAGCCCGCTTAGCATCCCGCAACATGAGGGAGATAAGCCCGAAACTTGCCGATGGCCCCAGGCTCACCCTCATGGTGGGGGAAGCGGGGAGGTGGGCGGGGTGCTGAGCATGCGTGGCATCGGCAAGAGCTTCCTGGGCGTGCGGGTGCTGTCCGGAGTGGACCTGGGCGTGACGGCCGGCGAGGTCCACGCCGTCGTCGGCGAGAACGGCGCCGGAAAGTCCACCCTGATGAAGATCATTTGCGGCGTGCACCCGCCGGACGAGGGCGCGATCGAGATCGACGGTCACCCCGTCTCCTTCGGCCATCCGCTCGAGGCGCAGCGCTCCGGTATCGCGATCATCTACCAGGAGTTCAACCTGCTGCCCGAGCGCACCGTCGCCGAGAACGTCTTCCTCGGGCGCGAGCCCGTCAGGCGCGGCCTGGTCGATCGGGCCGCCATGGAGCAGGCGACCGCGCGGCTCCTCGACGAGCTCGGCGAGCACTCCTTCGGCCCCCGCGACGCCGCCAAGCGCCTGTCGGTGGCCCAGCAGCAGGTCGTCGAGATCGTCAAGGCCTTATCGGTGAACGCCCGGCTCGTCGTCATGGACGAGCCCAGCGCGGCGCTCGCCGAGCATGAGGTCGAGTTGCTCTACCGGCTGATCGGGCGGCTGAGGGAACGCGGCGTCGCCGTCGTGTACATCTCCCACCGATTACGCGAGGTGTTCGACCTCGCCGACCGGGTCACCGTGCTCAAGGACGGCTCGCGCGTCACCACGCTCCCGATCGGCGAGGTGACCCCCGACGAGCTGATCCGCCTGATGGTGGGCCGCGACCTCGGCACCTACTTCCCGCCCCGCTCGACCGGCGCCGGCGAGGCACGGCTCAGCCTGCGTGGAGCGGGTAATCGCAAGCTCCGCGACATCGAACTGGAACTGCGTGCCGGAGAGATCGTCGGCATCGCGGGACTGCAGGGATCCGGCAGATCGGCACTCGCCAAAGCCATCTTCGGCGCGGAGCCGTTCACCACGGGCGAGATGACCCCGTCGCGCCCGCGCTCGGTCCGGGAAGGCGTGGCCATGGGCATCGGGCTGGTGACCGAGGACCGCAAGGCCGAAGGCCTCGCCCTGCGCCAGTCCGTGCGCGACAACGCCCTGCTCGTCTCCCGCGCGGTGGGCGCCAAGGGCCGTAACGGCCTCCGCGACCTGCTCGATCGGGTACGCCTCTCGCCTCCGCGCCAGGAACAGGAGGTCCGCTACCTGTCCGGAGGCAACCAGCAGAAGGTCGTGCTCGCCAAATGGATGACCATGGCGCCGCGCGTGCTGCTGTTCGACGAACCGACCCGGGGCGTCGACGTCGGGGCCAAGGCCGCGATCCACGACTTGATGCGCGAACTCGCGAATGACGGCATGGCCATCATGATGATCTCTTCCGAGCTGCCCGAGCTCATCGGCATGAGTGATCGCGTCGTCGTCCTGCGCGACGGCCGCATCGCGGGCACGCTGCCGGCCGGCCCCTCGGAGGAGGCCGTCATGCGCCTGGCTGCGGGAGAGGTGCCTGAATGAACCTGCTCGTGCCCGCCCGCCGCGGCGAGGCGCAAGGCGGCCTGGCGGCCCGGTTACGTGAGCCCACGCAGGTGGTGTTTCTGGCGCTGCTCGGCCTGGTCGCGGTCGGCTGGGTCCTTGTCGCGCTCGACGGCGGTCAGTTCCTGACCATGGAAAGCGTCGTCGGGATCCAGCAGCGCTCGGCGGCCCTCGGCATCGTGGCGGTCGGTCAGACGCTGGCGATCCTGGCCGGCTCGCTCGATTTGTCCGTGGCGTACCTGATCAGCCTGACCTCGCTGGTCGCGGCGGAGATCATGGCGGGCCGGGACGGGAACATCCTGCCCGCGGTCGCCGCGGTGCTGGCCATCAGCGCGCTGGTGGGGCTGGTCAACGGGCTGATCATCACCAGGCTCCAGGTGCACGCCTTCATCGCCACGCTCGGCGTCGCCCTCATCATCAAGGGCGTCGTCGACCACCTGTACGACGGTCCGGCGGGTAAGGTGCCCGAGTCGTTCCAACTCCTCGGCTACTCCCGCATCGGGCCGATCCCGGTCTCCGCCATGCTCTGGGCGGGTGTGGCCGTCGTGGCCTGGTTCCTGCTGAGCAGGACCCGGCTGGGCTACCGGATCTACGCGGTCGGCGGGAACGAGGAGGTCGCCCGCCTGTCCGGGATCCGCACGGGCCGCGTCATCGTGATCACCCACGTGCTCTGCTCCGTCTGCGCCGGCATCGCGGGTCTGCTGCTGGCCGGCAGGCTCGGGGCGGGGGCGCCCACGGTGGGCACCGACGGCGGCTACGACCTGGAGTCCATCGCCGCGGTCGTGCTCGGCGGGACCGCGCTGGCCGGCGGCAAGGGCGGGGTCGCCGGAACGGTGGGCGGGGTCCTGCTGCTGGCCGTCCTGGACAGCATCTTCAACCAGCTCGAAATCAACTCCTTCGTCAAGGACGTCGTCCGCGGCGTGGTCATCGTCATCGCGGTGGCCGCCTACGCGCGGAGCGGCACAAGGCGGTCGGCATGAAACGGGCACTTCCCATCGTCGCGGTCCTCGTGGTGCTGCTGGCCGCGATCGCGGTCGCCAACCCCTACTTCCTGGAGCCCGCCGGGTTCCTGGCGTTCCTCAAACGGGCCGCTCCGCTGGTGATCCTCGCCGCGGGACAGTATTTCGTCATCGTCTCCGGCGAGTTCGACCTGTCGGTCGGCTCGCTGGTGACGGCCGAAGTGGTGATCGCCGCGCGGCTCATCGACGGCGACGAGTCCGCCACCTGGCCGGTCCTGGTCCTCCTGATCGTCGTCGGCCTGTTCGTCGGACTGGTCAACGGCGTGGTCACCACCAAGCTGCGGGTGCCGTCGTTCATCGTGACGCTCGGCATGCTGCTCGTCCTCAGCGGGGCGGTCTTCCTCTGGACCGGCGGCGCGCCGCGTGGCGCGCTGTCGGAGGGCTTCCGGATGTTCGGCCGCGGCGGCCTCGGGCCACTGCCGTGGTCGGTGCTGATCCTGCTGGTCGTGGGTGCGGCAGCGATCTGGCTCATGCGCGCCGATTTCGGCAAGACCCTCATCGCCACCGGCGACAACGAGCGTGCCGCGGCACTGTCCGGGGTCCGGGTCGACCGGGCCAAGATCTTCGCCTTCATGCTCTCCGGTCTGGCCGCCGCCGTCGCGGCGATCCTGCTCGGCGGTTTCGCCGGGGTCTCGGCGCAGGTCGGCCAGGGACTCGAGTTCTCCGCCATCACCGCGGTCGTCCTCGGCGGCGTGGCGCTCGGCGGCGGGCGCGGCTCCGTGCTCGCCGCCATGGCCGGCGCCTTCACGTTGGAGGCGCTGTTCACCCTGCTCAACCTGTACGGAATCTCGGGGGCGCTGGAGTTCACCGTGCAGGGCGTCATCATCATCGCCGCGGTCGCGGCAGGAGCCATCCGGCTTCCCCGGAAGTTCACCCCCCGAAGAGGAGACGCACATGCCGCGTCATAAGGCCGCAGTCGCGGTGTTCGCCGCGCTCGTCCTCGCCGGCTGCACCACCGACAAGCCGACGTCCACCACCCAGTCCGCGGCTCCCACCACGAGTGCTCAGGGTTCGGGCACGGGCGCGCAGTCGAAGTTCTTTGTGCAGGCGGACTTCGACGCCCAGCTGGCCATGCGCTCCCAGACGCCGCAGGGACCCACGGACAAGCCCTGGGAGCAGGCGATCGCCCCGAAGATGGTCGACACGGCGACGTACAAGAAGGACGGGCCGTACCACCTGTGCTTCTCCAACGCCGCGGTCAACAACCCCTGGCGCCAGGTGGGCTGGAAGACGATGCAGGCCGAGGTCGGCCTGCACAAGGAGATCGAGAAGTTCACGGCCCTCGACGCCGAGGGCAAGGACGACAAGCAGATCTCCGACATCGCCGAGCTGCAGGCCAAGGGCTGCGACGCGCTGATCGTCTCGCCGAACACCACGGCCACGCTCACCCCCGCCGTGACGGCCGCCTGCGGGAAGGTGCCCGTCATCGTGTTCGACCGGGGCGTGCAGACGGACTGCCCGGTGACCTTCATCAAGCCCATCGGCGGCTACGCCTTCGGCGCCGACGCCGCCGAGTTCCTGGTCGAGAAGGTGCCGGCGGGCGGGAAGGTGCTGGCGCTGCGCATCCTGCCCGGCGTGGACGTGCTGGAGACCCGCTGGTCGGCGGCGAAGGTGGTCTTCGACAAGAGCCGGCTCCAGGTGGCGGGGGTGGAGTTCACCGACGGCGACGCCGCCAAGACCAAGAGCATCGTCAGCGACTACATCCAGCGGTACGGCAAGATCGACGGCGTCTGGATGGACGCGGGCGCCACGGCGGTGGCGGCGATCGAGGCGTTCGAGGACGCGGGCGTGCCGGTGCCGCCGATCAACGGCGAGGACCAGCAGGACTTCCTGCAGAAGTGGAAGGACGCCGACCTCACCGCCGTCGCGCCCACGTACCCGACCTACCAGTGGCGCACGCCGATCATCGCCGCGCTGAAGATCCTCAAGGGCGAAGAAGTGCCCAAGCTGTGGAACCTGCCGCAGCCGAAGGTCACCAGCGAGACCCTGTCGACCTACCTCAAGCCCAACATGCCGCCGCTGCACTACGCGCTGTGCGGCTGCGAGACCCTGCCCGGGTTCCCCGAGAACTGGGGCGGGAAGAAGAACTGATCGACACCGACCGCGAAGAGGGGCGCATGTACTCCATCGGCGTGAACACCTGGGTCTGGGTCTCCCCGCTGACCGACGACGACCTGGCGCGGCTCGCGCCCCGCATCGCCGGGTGGGGCTTCGACGTCGTCGAGCTGCCCGTCGAGCAACCCGGCGACTGGAACCCGGACAAGGCCGCGACGGTGCTGGCCGAGCACGGCCTGGCCGCGTCCGTGGTGCTGGTCATGCCGCCGGGGCGCGAGCTCGTGGCCGCCTCGCCGGAGACCGTCCGCGACACCCAGGATTATCTGCGGCACTGCGTCGACGTGGCGGTGACCGTCGGCTCCCCGGTGATCGGGGGGCCGGCGTATGCCTCGGTCGGCCGTACGTGGCGGCTGTCACCGGACGAGCGCAGGCAGGTCTACGCCGAGTTGCGTGAGCATCTGAGGCCCGTCCTGGACCACGCGGCCGAGCGCGGGGTGAAGCTCGCGGTCGAGCCGCTCAACCGGTACGAGACCAGCCTGATCAACACCGTCGAGCAGGCCCTCGACGCGCTGCCCGAGGACTGCCACCTGGCACTCGACAGCTACCACATGAACATCGAGGAGAAAGACCCCGCCCAGGCGGTGCGGGTCGCGGCGGACCGGATCGCGCACGTGCAGGTGTGCGGCACCGATCGCGGCACGCCGGGGGCCGACCGCTTCGACTGGCCCGGCTTCACCCGGGCCCTGCGCGACGTCGGCTACCAAGGGCCGCTCGTCATCGAGTCCTTCACCGCGCACAACCAGACCATCGCCACCGCGGCCTCCATCTGGCGGCCCCTCGCGCGAAGCCAGGACGCGCTCGCCGTGGACGGCCTCGCCTACCTGCGCACCCTCTGATCAAGGTGGTGCCTGAAAGTTTCATACTTATTGACGGGCTTTTTCTACTATCGGTGAGACAGAGCGGCACCGGCGACGCCGCCTACACCTGCATTTTCCAGTAAAAGCAGCGGGACCCTGGCCCAGCGGAAGCGAAAAGGTGGCCTTGGATTCGCTGGATAAGCATGCTTGACACTTAAGTTTGGCCCACCTATTTTCATTGCGAATCGATTCGATATCTGGTCGCATGGTCAGGCCCCGCCGCCCGGATCGATGGGTGGGCCACTGCTGCTCCCCACCCTTCAACTCCGACCGTAGCCGGTAACCCCCCAGGAGATCCTTCATGCGAACATCACGCCTGCTTCCCGCCCTCGTCGCAGCCTTATTAGGGCTGTGGCTGTCCGCGGTGCCGTTGGTGGCGCACGCGGCCGCTCCGCAGTTCAAGGTGCTGCTGTTCACCAAGACCGCCAGCGGCGCCTATCGGCACGACTCCATCCCCGCCGGTGTCGCGATGTTCCAGCAGATGGCGACCGACAACAACTTCCAGCTCGACCAGAGCGAGGACTCCGCCGTCTTCACGACCGCGACCCTGAACACCTACGACGCGGTGATCATGTTCCAGACCAGCGGCATGGTCTGGGACAACGACGCCCAGCGTCAGGCCTTCCAGGCGTACGTGCGCAGCGGGCACGGCGTCGTCGCGATCCACAACGCCACCGACATGAACATCGAGGCGCAGTTCCCCTGGTGGGACCAGGTCGCCCTGGCCGGCGCGCACATGACCGCGCATTCGGCGATCCTGCAGGGCACCGCCAAGGTGGCCGACAAGGTTCACCCCTCCACGAAGGGGTTGCCGGATCGGTGGGTGCGCTCGGAGGAGTGGTACAACTTCGACAAGAACCTGCGGGGCTCGGTGCACGTGCTGGTGAGCGCGGACGAGACCACCTATGACGCGGGGCCGAACAAGATGGGCGCCGACCACCCGATCTCCTGGTGTCACAACCCGGAGGGCGGCCGGGTGTGGGCCACCGCGATGGGCCACCAGGCGTCCTCCTATTCGGAGTCGTCGTTCAAGCAGCACCTGCTGGGTGGGGTGAAGTGGGCGGCGGGCGCGGCGCCGGGCGACTGCGGCGGCACCGTCGCGGCCCGGTTCCAGAAGGTGACCCTCGACGGCGCACCGGACCAGCCGATGGAACTGGACGTGGCCGGCGACGGCAGGGTCTTCTACATTTCGCGCTCGGGCAAGGTGAATCTGATCCCCGCCAACGGCGGGGGCACGCGCGTCATCGCCACCCTGTCGGTGTACGACGGCGGCGAGGACGGTGGCATCGGGCTGGCGCTGGATCCGAACTTCGCCACCAACGGCTGGATCTACGTCAACTACTCGCCGTCCAACGGCGGTGAGGTGAACCGGGTGTCGAGGTTCACCTTCAACGGCACCAGCCTCGACCTGGCGAGCGAGAAGAAGATCATCGAGGTCCCGGCGTACCGCAACGTCGACGAACCCGGCCACACCGGCGGCTACCTCGCGTTCGGGCCGGGCGGGAACCTGTACATCGGCCCGGGTGACGACACCAATCCCAACGGGTCCAGCGGCTACGCCCCGATCGACGAGCGGCCGGGCCGGGAGCACTACGACGCCCAGCGGTCCGCGGCCAACACCAACGACCTGCGCGGCAAGATCCTGCGCATCCACCCTGAGGCCGACGGCACCTACACGGTTCCGTCCGGCAACCTGTTCGCGCCCGGCACCGCCAAGACGCGGCCGGAGATCTACGCGATGGGCTTCCGCAACGCGTTCCGCTTCTCGGTCGACAAGGTGACGGGCTGGATCTCGGCGGGTGACTACGGCCCCGACGCCGGCGCCGCGAACCCCAACCGCGGTCCCGAGGGCACCGTCGAGTGGAACCTGATCAAGCAGCCGGGCTTCTACGGCTGGCCGTACTGCGTCGGCAACAACATCCCGTTCAACGACTTCAACTTCGCCACCAACACCTCCGGCGCGAAGTTCAACTGCTCGGCACCGGTCAACGACTCGCCCAACAACACCGGCCTGACCAATCTGCCCGCGGCCAAGCCCGCGACCGTCTGGTACAACTACCACGCCTCGGCCGAGTTCCCCGAGATCGACTGCTGCGGCGGTGCGGCCCCCATGGGCGGCCCCTTCTACCGCTACGACGCCGCCAGCGGTTCTGACCGCAAGTTCCCCGAGTATTTCGACGGCACGCCGTTCCTCTACGAATGGAGCCGCAACTTCGTCAAGGAGTTCCGCCTGGACTCCTCGGGCAACCTCCTGAAGATCAACCCCTTCGTGGCACAGCTCGCCCCGCATGCGCCGATCGACATGAAGTTCGGTCCGGACGGCGCCCTGTACATGGCCGACTGGGGCAACGGCTTCGGCCACTCGAACACCGATGACAGCGTCTACCGGGTCGACTACGTTGCCGGGAACCGCGCGCCCCTGGCCAAGGCGAGCGCCAACCCCGACTCGGGCGCGGCGCCGCTGACGGTGGCGTTCTCCTCGGCCGGCTCGTCCGACCCCGACGGCGACGCGATCACCTACGCGTGGGACTTCGGTGACGGTGGGACCTCCACCAGCGCCAACCCGTCCCACACCTACAACGCCAACGGCACGTACACGGCCAAGCTGACCGTACGGGACTCCGGCGGGAAGACGGGCAGCGTCACGTTGCCCATCGCCGTCGGCAACACCCGTCCCAAGGTCGTCTTCTCGGCTCCGCCCGACGGCGGGTTCATCGACTTCGGCGATCAGGTGGCCTACACGGTGAACGTCACCGATCCCGAGGACGGCGCCGTCGACTGCACCAAGGTCAACGTGATCACCGCGCTCGGCCATGACCAGCACGCCCACGACACCGGCCAGTACACCGGTTGCTCCGGGACGGTCACGACCACCGCGTCCGGCCATGACGAAGCCGCCAACGTCTATTACGCCCTGTCCGCCGACTACACCGACAAGGGCGGCCTGAAGGGCAGTGCCGGCATCACCCTGCAGCCCAAGCACAAGCAGGCCGAGCACTTCACCGGCTCGTCCGGGATCCGGATCGTCGACGAGTCCGGAGCCGAAGGCGGCAGGCGCATCGGTGACGTCTCCAACAACGACTGGATCTCCTTCAGCCCGATCAACCTGTCCGGGATCGACACGGTGTCCTTCCGCGTCTCGGCACCGTCCAACACCGGGGCGTCCATCGAGTTGCACGCCGACTCGCCGACGGGGGCCCTCATCGCCTCCAGCCCCGTGCCGGCGACCGGGGGATGGAACACCTACGTGTCCCTGCCCGCGGTGCGGGTCACCGATCCCGGTGGCACCCACAATGTCTACGTCGTGTTCAAGGCGCCGTCCGCGAACTCGTTCGACGTGGACTCGTTCACCGTCAACGGCAAGGGCGTCGGGCAGGGTGACGGCTCGCCTCCGGGCAGCACCAGCGCGCTGCGGGGTGTGGGATCGAACCGATGCCTCAACGGAGCCTCGCAGACGAACGGCACACAGGTGCAGATCTGGGACTGCAACGGGCAGCCCGGCCAGCAGTGGACGTCGACCGCCGCGGGTGAGCTGCGGGCGTACGGCAACAAGTGCCTGGACGTGAACGGGGGCGGGACGGCGGACGGCACCGCCTTGATCATCTGGGACTGCAACGGGCGGGACAACCAGAAATGGCGGTTCAACGCCGATGGCAGCATCACCGCCGTCGGAGCGAACAAGTGCGTGGACGTCAGCGGCGCCGGCACCGCCAACGGCACCAAGGTGCAGATCTGGGCATGCAACGGCCAGAACAACCAGAAGTGGACCCGCGTCTGAACGCCAGGTGACGTCCGGACCCTGGAGCCGGCCCGCCCTCCTGTGGCGGCTCCAGGGGCCTGGACGGCGGGAACGAGGCAGACCTGCCGCTGCGAACTTGGCGCCTCGCCTCTGCGCTGCGTGCCGGGATGTGACAGGCCCCGCTCCCGCCGGATGTGGAACCGGGGCAAGTCGCTTATTTCAGGCGGTCGAGCCGAAGCGGAACGCCGCGAGCCGAACGTCTCCGCGCAGCTTCACCTGCAGATCGTGGACGCCGTCCGGCGGCGTCGTCAGGTCGCCGGCTACGGTCATCCATGCGTAGCGGCTCCCGGTGACCGGCACCGATATCTCCGCCAGCAGCCGGTCACCTGCCAGGAACTCCAGCTTCCCTGGACACACACCGGCGACCTCGGCCTCGACCCGGACCGCGCCGGACAGCTCGACGGAGCGGAACAGCAGGGTGGCGGGCCGCTCGTGCTTCGCGGGAGCGACCGCGTCGCCGGTGGTACGGGTGGCGTCGACCAGGGTGATGGCCGCGTGGTCGTCGAAGTCGACGGCCGACGTGCGCCTGTCGACGACGATACGCGGCCCGGGGGCGGGACCGCTCACTGTGATCGGCGCCGTCAGGGTGATGTCACCGGCGGAGCGGCCCACCAGCACCTCGTAGTCGCCGGAGTCTACGGTGAACGCCCCGCCGGCCACGTCCCAGTGCGCCAGGTGCTCGGACGAAAGCCGGAAAGTGAGATTTCGGCTCTCCCCGGGATACAACAGGACCTTGTGGAAGTCGGCGAGCCGCAGTCGAGGGGCCTCATAACGTGCGTGCAACGCCCGGACATAGAGCTGCACCACCTCGGATCCCGGCCGGGTCCCGGTGTTGGTCAGCGTCATCGAGACGTCGACCGCACCGTCCTGGGCCGGCGTCTCAGAGGAGAGCCGCAGGTCGCTGTAAGCGAACTTTGTGTAGGAGAGCCCGTGGCCGAAGGGGTACAGCGGAGCGGCCCGGTGGTACTGGTAGGTCCAGCCGGGTCGGCCTCGCCGAGCAGGACGGCGGCCAGCGCCCGGCCGGTTTCCTGCCCGCCGTGGGACGTCCACACCACGGCGGGCAGGTGCTCATCGGCCCAGTCCAGGGCGTAGGGGTAGCTGCTCATGGTGACGAGCACGGTTTCGGGGCGCACCCCGGCGACCGCGCGCAGCAGCGCCTCCTGCCCCTCGGGCAGCGCGAGGTCCCGGCGATCTTCCGTCTCGCGGCCGTTGATCAGCGGGTGGTTGCCGAGCACCACGACGACGACGTCGGCGTCCTCGGCCGCTGACCGGGCCGCTGCCGTACCGTCATGGAGCAGTTCCCGCTCCCAGCACTCGGCGTCGGCGGGAGTTTCTGCGGTGACGCTGACCCGCCCGTCAACGGGTCGACGACGGCGTACCGGTCGGTGCGAACGTTGCGCAGCACCACGCCATCGGTGACCGCTTCAAGGTAGAAAGTTTCGTTGATGTGCCAGGTCTTGAGCACCTCCCGATCCGCGGCGAGCGAGCCGTCTCCCTGGAGGCTGAGGTAGCGGCCGTTGGCGGCGTCACGCAGCGTGAACGCCCCGCCGCCCCAGTCGACGACGTCGAAGGAGGACTTGCCCAGCAGCTCACCGGTGGAGCGCGAGCGCAGGGCGATCCGGTCGGCGCCCTCCACGCGGACGACCTCGCCGAGCGCCGCCTCCAGCCCGGCGGCGACGCTGATCTGGTACGGCATGGTGCCGCTGTACCAGTCCTCGAACAACGTGTCCGCGAGCGGTCCGATGACGGCGACTCGCGGGCTGCGCTCCAGGGGCAGCAGGCCGTCGTTCTTGAGCAGCACCACCGACTCGGTCGCGGCGCGCAGGGCGAGAGCCCGGTGTTCGGCGCAGTCGATCACTTCGGAGCCGATGGCGGCGTACGGGTCGAGGTCCGGATCGAACTCCCCGAGCCGGAAGCGCAGCGAAAGTTGCCGTCGCACCGCGCGGTCGATGTCGTCCTCGTCGATCAGTCCTCGATCCAGCGCCTCGCGCAGCCTGCCGACCGGAGTCCCGCTGTCCTCGCCGTGGTCGGTGAAACTGTCGATCCCGGCCTTGAGCGCGGCGGCATGGGATTCGGCGTGGTCGTCGAAGTAATGCTCCAGGTCGACCAGGTTGGACGGCGCCTCCGCGTCGCTGACCACGAACAGCTCGTGTCCGGTCGGCTCGGCCCAGCGCCGCAGCTCCGTCTCGATGAGCGGGCTGACGTGGCAGGGACGGCCGTTGACCAGGTTGTACGCGGCCATCGCGCCGGTGGCCAGGCCCGAGGCGACCACGGGCCGGAACGCTGCCAGGTCGTATTCGTGCAGCACCCGGGGACGGACGCCGGAGGAGGTGACGCATCGGTCGTCCTCGTTGTTGTACGCGAGGAAGTGCTTGAGCACCGGGGCCGCACGAAGGAAGGTCGGATGGTCGCCGGCCAGGCCCCGGCAGTAGGCCGCGCCGAGCCGTGCCGTGTGCACCGGGTCCTCGGAGTAACCCTCCTCGTTGCGCCCCCAGCGCGGGTCGCGCAACGGGTTCACCACGGGAGCCCACGCCTGCAGGCTGTTGGCGCCGGAGCCGATCACGGGCGGGCGGTGGCGGTGGAAGGCGCGCAGCTCGACCGAGACGGCCTCGGCGACCAGCCGCACCAACTCCTCGTCCCACGTCGCGCCCAGGCCCACCGCCTGCGGAAATACCGTCGCCACCCCCAGCCACGCCACGCCGTGCAGGGCTTCGCTCCCGGTGCGGAACAAGGCGATGCCCAGGCGCGGTACGGCAGGCGCGTACTGGTGCAGCATCGCGATTCTTTCGTTGGGTGTTAACCGTTCGAGCAGGTCGTCGACGCGCTTGCGCATCGGGAGCGCGGGGTCCCGGAAGGGAAACGCGTCGGCTGCGGACGGAGGCGGGAAGCTCACGTGTCAGACCTCTAAGCAGGCTTGATGGGAGGGGTCGGCGAAGCGCATCGACGCTGTCACGAGCCTGCCGGAGTGTCAACGCCTCACAAAAGGGAAACTTTCGTTTAATAGTTGCCCTTGTGCTGCCAGAAACATGTCATTAGTCTCACGGCAACATAGAAGCGCTTCGACGACTTCGAAGGGTAACCCCCCATGACCCCCGAGTTGAACCGCAGAGCCTTCGTCGGTGCCGCGGCGATGGTTCCTCTCCTCGCCGCCTGCAGCAACGCGCCCCAGCGGAAGATCGGCACGAACACCAAGACCGGGCTCCAGGCAGCGCTTCCGTCGTACGTGCCGAGCACCGCCGTCAAGGCGGACATCCCGTCCGTGCCAGGGCCGGCCGGAGCGGCGACCGACCCCGCCTTTCTGGCCTACCCGTCCCCGTCCAGCGCGGTCAGGACCGTCTCGGCAGTGCCGGGCAAGGGCGGCGGCTACACCGCCGTCACTCCGCTCTGGGGCACGGTCCCGCCGTCGGGGAACTCCTTCTACGAGGCCATGAACAAGGCCCTGGGCGTCACCCTCACCATGAAGCCGGCGGACGGCAACAACTACAACACCATCGTCCCGCCGATGGCGGCCGCCAAGCGCCTCCCCGACTGGATCCAGCTGCCGACCTGGTGGAACACCGCGTTCAACATCGGCGGGCTGGTCGGGACCCAGCTCGCCGACCTGACCCCCTACCTGGCCGGCGACAAGATCAAGAAGTATCCCAACCTCGCCGCCATCCCCACCGGCGCCTGGCAGGCCGGCGCGTGGGGCGACAAGCTGTACGGCATCCCCTGCTTCTCCAGCAACTTCGTCGTCGCCGGGTGCGTCTACTACCGGCGGGACATCCTGGAGGCGCGGGGAATCACCGCCGACCAGGTGAAGTCCGTCGATGACATGATGAACCTGGGCAAGGAGCTGACCGACGCCAAGCGCGGCGTGTGGGCCTTCGACGACGTGTTCACCTACCTCTTCACCGCCTGGGACATCCCGAGCAACTGGAAGGTCGAGGGCGGCAAGCTGCTCCACAAGTACGAGCTGCCGCAGTTCCTCGAGGCGCTCGACTGGCACTACCGGCTGGCGAAGGCCGGCTACCTCCACCCGGACACGATCGCAGGCCAGAACGCCTCCGGCACCACCCGCTTCTACTCGGGCAAGGTGCTGGTCCAGGGCGGCGGCACCGGCGGCTGGAACCTCACCGACCACGAGTCGGGCACCGCCGCCGACAAGAACTACCGGCGCGCCGCGTTCGACTACATCACGCACGACGGCGCGGGCAAGCCGCAGGTCTTCATGGGCGCCTCCACGAGCGTCATCAGCTATCTCAACGCCGGCCTGAAGCCCCAGCAGATCGAGGAATTGCTCGCGGTCGCCAACTATCTGGCCGCACCGTACGGGTCCGCCGAGTACACGATGGTCAACTTCGGGGTGGAAGGCGTCCACTACACGATGAAGGACGGGGTGCCGACCGCGAACGAGGACGGCAAGAAGTTCGTCCAGCCGCAGACCTTCCCGTTTCTGGCCGCGCCGCCCGGCGTGATCAGCAATCCCGGCGCCGACCAGGTCACGAAGGACTACGCGGCCTGGCAGGCCGCAAATGTTAACGCTCTCTACAAGCCGGTGTTCTGGAACATGAACATCAACATGCCCCAGCAACTGTCCATGGCCAACGCGCCGCAGTCCATCGACGACGCGATCAAGGACTGCTACCACGGCAAGAAGAAGGTCTCCGAGGTCCAGGCGGTCATCGACACCTGGAAGAAGAGCAGCCTCGACCGGCTCAAGGGGTGGATGACCGAGAACGTGCTGAACAAGTACGGCACGGGCCAGTGAACGAGGGCCTGACCTGGTGGGGCAGGCTGCGCCGCGACCGGTCGCTGTTGATCATGGTGGCGCCCGCGGTCGTCCTGCTCCTGATCTTCAACTACGCCCCGATGGTCGGGGTCATCACCGCCTTCCAGTACTACGACCCGCTGGTGGGGATCTGGAGCAGTGACTGGGCAGGACTCGAGCAGTTCCGCCAGCTCTTCACCGACCCGCTGTTCTGGGGCGCGCTGAAGAACACGCTCTACCTGAGTTTCGTCCAGCTCGTCCTGTTTTTCCCCGTCCCGGTCGCGCTGGCGATCCTCCTCAACTCGGTGCTCAGCGAGCGGGTGCGCAACTTCGTCCAGTCGGTCGTCTACCTGCCGCACTTCTTCTCGTGGGTGCTGGTCATCACGATCTTCCAGCAGATGCTGGGCGGCGCGGGCGCGCTCAACCAGTTCCTGCGCTCGCATGACCTCCAGACCTGGGACGTGATGACCAACCCGGACACTTTCGCGCTCCTGGTCACCTTCCAGGGGGTGTGGAAGGAGGCCGGCTGGGGGATCATCGTCTTCCTGGCCGCGCTGGCCGCCATCAACCCCGGCCTCTATGAGGCGGCGGCCGCGGACGGCGCCGGGCCCTTCCGGCGGATCTGGCACATCACCCTGCCGGGCCTGCGGGGAGTCATCGTGCTGATGCTGGTGCTCCGGCTCGGCGGAGCGCTCTCCGTCGGGTTCGAGCAGTTCCTCATCCAGCGGGACGCGGTCGGCCACGAGAGCGCGGAGGTGCTCGACACCTACGCCTTCTACTACGGCGTCGCCACGGCCAACTACAGCTTCGGCGCGGCGGCCGGGCTCTTCAAGAGCGTGATCTCGCTCCTGCTCATCTGGGGGGCCAACAAATTGGCGCATTCCTTCGGCGAGGACGGGCTATACCGGAAATGACCAAGGTATTCACCATCGGAGGCGTCAAGAGCACGGTGCGAGCGCGGCGCGCGACACGCCCCGCCTGGCAGGAACCGCCCACCGTCGCCGGTCAGTCCGCCAAAGGCGTCACCCTCGGCGGTGTGCTGCTGATCGTGCTGGTCCCCCTGTGGATCCTCGTGGTGACCAGCCTGTCCACCCGCGGCGCCATCGGCCGGGCCGGCGGCCTGGTGATCTGGCCGGATGGCCTGACCTTCCAGGCGTATGAGGAGATGCTGACCGACTCGACCGTACGTACCGCGCTGCTGGTGAGCCTCGGCATCACCGTCGTCGGCACGGCGCTGTCCATGGTGGTGTCGGTCCTGTGCGCGTACGGCCTGTCGCGGCCGCGTTCGCTCGGGCACCGCTTCATCCTGGTGCTGCTGATCGTCACGATGTTCGTGGGCGGCGGCCTCATCCCGACCTTCCTGGTGGTGACCGGGCTCGGCGGCTATGGCCAGTGGTGGGCGCTGATCCTCCCGAGCGCGGTCTCGGTCTTCAACATCCTGGTGCTCCGCTCCTTCTACTCCAGCACCGCGGGCGAGCTGATCGACGCGGCGCGGATGGACGGCGCGTCGGACTGGCGGATCCTCTTGTCCGTCGTCCTGCCCACCTCGCGGGCGGTGACCGCGGTGATCGCGCTCTTCTACGCCGTCGGCTACTGGAACTCCTTCTTCAACGTCATGCTCTACATGCCGACAGAGAGCGAGAAGTGGCCGCTGCAGTACGTCCTGCTGACCTACGTCAACCGCGGAGTCGGCATGCCCGGCATGGTCAACGCCGGCTTCGGCATGGCACACGCGCAGACCGCCCCCCTGTCGCTGCAGATGGCCGTGGTGGTCCTCACCCTGGTGCCGCTCGTGATCGTCTACCCGTTCGTTCAGAAGCACTTCCGCACCGGCGTCCTGACCGGCGCCATCAAGGGCTGAACCCGGTGGTGACCATCGCCGATGTGGCCAAGGCGGCGGGCGTCTCCCCGAGCACGGTCAGCTATACGCTCAGCGGCAAGCGCCGCGTCTCCGCCGAGACCCGGCGGCGCGTCGAGCGGTGCGTGATCGAGCTCGGATACCACCCGAACGCGGGCGCCCGGGCGCTGGCGGGCAAGCGCTCGCACATCCTCGCCCCGGCAGTGCCGCTCCGCAGTGACGTGTACGTGCCGATCATGATGGAGATCGCCACCTCGGTCACCGTGGCCGCCCGCAAGCACAGTTACGACGTCCTGCTGATCACCAATGACGAGGGCCCCGACGGTATCCGCCGCCTCGCCGCCGGCGGCCTGGCCGACGGCGTCATCCTCATGGACGTCGAGCTGGACGACAAGCGCATCCCGACGCTGGGGGACCTGCGCACCCAGGCGGCGCTCATCGGCCTGCCCGACGATCCCCGAGGGCTGTCCTGCGTCGACCACGACTTCTCCGCCGCCGGCGCGCTGTGCGCGGATCATCTGGCCGACCAGGGCCAATGGCCAACGCGCTCCTCGGCCGGATCCATCTGTCCGGCCGCGTTACGGAGCTCGACCCTGACGCCCGCGCCCTCGTCCACGAGGCCGTCACCGTGTACAAGGCCATCCGAGCCGAGCTGCCGCAGGCCGTACCCGCCTGGCCGCTCGGCCTCCCGGCCTGGGACGACCCGTGGATCGCGCTGGCCCTGCACACTCCCGCGGCCACCTACCTCACCGTCTGGCGACGCCCCGGCGCCGTGGACACCACGACCATCCGCCTGCCGTACCCGATCTGTCCGGAGCGCGTCCCACCGATGAAAGGACCCCACGGGGTGTCAGACCATACTCAGACGACTCCCACCCCCGCCGATCCGGTGATCCCTGGGTTTCACCCCGATCCCAGCGTCTGCCGCGTCGGCGACGACTACTACCTCGTCTGCTCCAGCTTCGAGTACTTCCCCGGCGTGCCCGTCTTCCACAGTCGCGACCTCGTGCACTGGACGCAGATCGGCAACGCCCTTGAGCGGCCGAGCCAGTTGCACCTGTCCGCCGACAGCCTCTCGTCGGGCGGGGTCTACGCGCCCACCCTCCGCCACCACGACGGCCGGTTCTGGCTGATCGTCACCGTGGTGAGCGACGGCGGCGGCAACATGCTGTTCACCGCCACCGATCCCGCCGGACCGTGGTCCGACCCGATCCGGCTGCCCGGCGTCCCCAGCATCGACCCCGATCTCGCGTGGGACGATGACGGCACGTGCTGGTGCACGTTCGCCGGGGTCGGGCAGGTTCGCATCGACCCGCGGACGGGAGAGGCGTTCGGGCCGCCGCACAAGGTCTGGTCCGGCACCCCGGGCGCCGCGGCCCCGGAAGCGCCGCACCTCTACCGGATCGGCGAGTACTGGTACCTGCTCATCGCCGAGGGCGGCACCGAGCGGGGCCACGGTGTGTCGATCGCCCGCGGGACCGCGCCCGACGGGCCGTTCGAGCCGTGCCCGGCCAACCCGATCCTGACCCACCGGAGCACGACGCATCCGATCCAGAACACCGGACACGCGGATCTCGTACAGGCCCCCGACGGAACCTGGTGGATGGTCCTGCTCGGCGTGCGGCCCCGCGGCGGCACTCCCGGCTGGCACGTTCTGGGCCGCGAGACCTTTCTCGCCCCGGTGACCTGGGTGGACGGCTGGCCTGTCGTCGGCGAGCTCTCGCCGGGCACTCCGGCCGGATCCGCCGTGGCGGGCAGGGACGACTTCGACCTCGCCGAACTCCAGGCGTACTGGATCTCGGTGCGGAGCCGCCCGGCGGACCTCTGCACCACGAAGGAGCGGGCGGGTTGGCTGACGCTCCGCGCCCGTGGCGCCTCCCTGGACGACGCGGACGTGACCTTCCTCGGGCGCCGTCAGCAGCACCTGGAGTGGCGCGCACGGACCCTGATCGACCCCTCGCGGGGGCGCGGCGGCCTCGCGGTCCGGCTCGACGAGCGGCACCACTACGAGATCGAGGCGGGGGACGGCCAGGTGCGGGTCATCGCCCGCATCGGCTCCGTCCGGACCGTGATGGCCGAACATCCGGTCCCCGCCGGTCCGCTGGTGCTCGGTGTCCGGACGGACGAATCGCAGCCGCCCCACGACGCGCGCTCCGGGCCCGACGCGCTCTCGTTCGGCGTGGAGACCGAGGACGGTGGCTTCGCCGTGCTCGCCACCCTCGACGGCCGCTACCTCTCCACCGAGGTGGCGGGCGGCTTCACCGGCCGGGTGATCGGCATGTACGCCGCCGCCGGCACCGTCCACTTCGACTGGTTCGACTACGAGCCTCCGTCCTTTGCCTGATCGCACCGTGACCGCAGGTGTCCGCACAAAGGAAAGGAAGAAATGAAGGAGAATCAGCAGACAGCGCGCCGCCGCTTAGGAGGGCTCAGGCGAGCGGCCGGCCTGGTGATCGCGCTGATCACTGTTCTGGGCCTGGCGAGCGTCCCCGCTGTCGCCGCGACCGACGACACGGCGTCGAGGCGCACTCGCGCCGACAGCGCGATGGAGGTCGTGGCGGCGATGCAGCCCGGCTGGAACCTGGGCAACACGCTGGACGCGATCCCCGACGAGACCTCGTGGGGCAACCCCCAGGCCACCAAGGCCCTGTTCCAATCCATCCGATCCCAGGGGTTCCGCAGCGTCCGCATCCCCATCACCTGGACAGACCACCAGTCCGGCACGGCGCCGTACACCGTCGACGCGGCATGGATGGCGCGCGCCAAGCAGGTGGTCGACATGGCGCTGGCCTCGGACCTCCACGTCCTCATCAACGTCCACCACGATTCGTGGCAGTGGATCGCCAACATGGGCACGGACCACGACCAGGTGCTCGCCCGTTTCAACGCCACCTGGACCCAGATCGCCGCCGCGTTCCGGGACGCGCCGCGCAAGGTGCTCTTCGAGAGCGTCAACGAGCCGCAGCTCTCCAGCGGCACCGACGAGCAGAAGGGCCAGATGCTCGCCGAACTCAACCGCTCGTTCCACGGCATCGTCCGCGGCTCCGGCGGCGGTAACGCGACCCGGCTGCTCGTGCTGCCGACGATGGGTACGACGCCGTCTCAGGAGCTCATGGACAAGCTGGTCGCCGAGATGACCGCGCTGGGCGACAACAATCTGGTCGCGACCATTCACTACTACGGCTTCTGGCCGTTCAGCGTGAACATCGCCGGATACACCCGCTTCGACTCCCAGTCCGAACAGGACCTCGTCGACGCCTTCGACGGGGCCTACAAGTCCTTCGTCTCCCGTGGCGTCCCGGTGATCCTCGGCGAGTACGGCCTGCTCGGCTTCGACGTGGACGTGAACGCCGTCCAGCGGGGTGAGAAGCTGAAGTTCTTCGAAGCGCTGGGCCACCACGCGCGAGCCAAGAAGCTCACCACGATGTGGTGGGACAACGGCCAGCACCTCAACCGGGAGACCCTGCGGTGGAAGGACCCCGAGCTGTTCGCCCAGATCAAGTCGAGCTGGACCACGCGTTCGGGCACGGCTTCCGCTGATTCGATCTACGTGCCGAAGTCGAGTGCGATCGCGGCCCAGTCGCTCACCCTGAACCTGAACGGGACCACGTTCCGGGGGCTCTGGCAGGGCAACACCATGCTGGCCCCGGGCAGGGACTACACCGTCTCCGGCGACAAGCTCACGCTCACGGCGGCGACCCTCACCCGGCTGGCCGGCGATCGGTCCTACGGCGTCAAGGCAACGATCCAGGCCAGGTTCTCCCAGGGAATCCCCTGGCAGATCAACGTGATCAGCTATGACACCCCGGTGCTGTCGAACGCGACCGGCACGGCGCAGTCCCTGGCCGTCCCCACCCAGTTCCGGGGTGACCAACTGGCCACGATGGAGGCCAAGTACGCCGACGGCAGCAACGCCGGACCGCACGACTGGACCTCCTACAAGGAGTTCGGCAGGGCCTTCTCTCCCGACTCCGCCAACAACACCATCCGCCTCACCTCGGACTTCCTCGGTTCCCTGCGCGAGAACGCGCCGGTGTCGCTCACCTTCCACTTCTGGAGCGGCGCCATCGTCACGTATCAGGTGACCAAGTCCGGCGACTCGGCCACCGGCACCACCTCCTGACCGGATGCCACCGCTCCGCGTACCGGATCACCGGCACGCGGGGCGGTGCGCTTTTCAGGAGGTCACGGCCCCCCTCGAAGGGCACCACGGCATGCGTCCCGTCCCACGACCCGGCAGCAGCGCGAAAGTTTCTCGCGAAACCGTGCTATCGAACATCTCGTGCGGGAAGCCCTGCCGCACCAGCGATGACAGCCATGCCCTGGCCCTGCATACCGGCCGCTGCGACGCTCGCCCGCGTGGGGTGCGCGAGGCGAAACCACCGTTCGCCATCAGTGACGGACCCCTGGCAGCAGGAGAGTGACAGGAAAGTTTTCGTCGGACTTGCTCTATAGTTTCCTTGGTGTAAGTGATGATTCCTGGCCCGCGTGGGCAGGACGCATCGCCTGCGGACCCGCCGCTGATGAGGAAGGGTGAACGTGACGGACAACCGATCGGGCGAACCGGCGGCCGACGAGCAGAGCCCGCGTGGTGACGGACCGGCGTCGGTCACCATCGCGTACATCGCCGAGTCCGCGGGCGTCTCGATCCCCACCGTGTCGAAAGTGCTCAACGGACGTTCGGGGGTCTCGGAGCAGACTCGTGCCCGTGTCGAAGAACTGATCAACCGGCACGGATACCGCAGGCCCTCGGCCAACCGGAGCAATGTCGTGGAGCTCGTGTTCCGCGAGCTTGAGCACATGTGGGCCGTGGAGATCATCCGCGGTGTGGAGCAGGTGGCGCGAAAGACCCGCGTCGGGGTCATGGTTTCGGAGTTCGGCCTCCACGGCACGCCTACGATGTCCATCGACGACACGGTCGGCCGGCGCCCTAGCTGCGTCCTGTCAGTGGCTCAGCTCTCGCCGTCCGAGCGTGACAAGTTGAAGGCGAAAGGCATCCCGTTCGTCGTCTTCGACCCGATCGAAGAGTTGCCGGACGGCGTCCCCTTCGTGGGCGCCACCAACTGGAGGGGTGGCCAGACGGCGACCCGGCACCTGCTCGAACTGGGACACCGCCGCATCGCCATGATCAGCGGTCCGGATCATGCCTTCTGCCGCGCCAGAGTGGCCGGCTACCTCTCCGCGCTGGCTGAAGCCGACGTGCCCGCGGATCCCGAACTCCTGGTAAAGACCCTTCTCACCCGCGATGACGGCTGCGCCGCAGCGCGCGAGCTCCTGTCCAGGCCTGACCGGCCGACCGCGATCTTCACCGCGAACGACATGCAGGCGCTCGGCGTCTACCAAGCCGCTCGCGAGCTCGGGCTGTCCATCCCCGGCGACCTGAGCGTGGTGGGCTTCGACGATGTTCCGGTCGTGGCCTGGGTCGATCCGCCTCTGACCACGGTCCACCAGCCGCTGAGTGAGATGGCGGTCGCCGCCACCGAACTGGCGCTGGCCATCGGCCGCGGGGAGTCGGTCCCCCAGGCGGGGCTGGAGATCGCGACAACTCTCACGGTCCGCGAGAGCACAGCACCACCGAAGGACTGAGCTGTTGACCGTTGGATGCCGCGCTCCGGCTCAGGCGGGCGGGGGCATGGGAGGTCCGGTGCTCTCGCGTACGACGAGTTCGGTGGCCAGCTCGACGCGGCTCTGCGGCAGTTGCTCGCCATGGGCCAGTGTCAGCAGCATCGAGGTTGCCGCGGCGGCCATCTCGGTGAGGGGCTGGCGGATGGTGGTCAGCGGTGGAACGGCCCACCGCACCGACGGCATGTCATCGAAGCCGATCACGCTGAGATCATCCGGGATGCGCAGGCCGAGCCGATGGGCCGCGTGGTAGACGCCGATGGCCTGGCCGTCGTTCGTGGCGAAGATCGCGGTCGGCCGGTCGGGCAGGCGCAGCATGCGGTACGCCTGGGCCAGACCGCCCTCGATGAAGAAGTCCCCCCGGCCGATCAGCTCCGGGTCGGCGGGCACGCCGGCCATGTCGAGGGCGGTGCGGTAGCCGTCGAGACGGGCCCGGCTGGACAGCGCGGAGTCGGGCCCCGTGATGATGGCGATACGGCGATGCCCGAGCTCCAGGAGGTGGTGGGTGGCGGTGAGCCCGCCGTTCCAGTTGCCGGCGCCGACCGATGGGATGTTCCGCGCGGGAGTGTCGGCCGGATCCAGCAGGACCAGCGGGATCTCGCGGCGGGCGAGTTGTTCGTGCTGGGTCTCGGTCAGGCCGGAGAACACCGCGATCACACCGCTCGGGCGGCGCCGCAGCACACCCTCCAGCCAGGCGTCTCCGGCGGTGTGGTCCCGGTGCAGGTCCGATATCCCCACCATGAGGTCGTGCTGACGGGCGACCTCCGCCACGCCTTTGGTGATCTCGACGGGATAGTCGCCCTCCAGAGCGTGGAAGACGAGCTCCACCAGGGCCGTCGGCATGGAGCGGCGGCGCTGGCGGCGATAGCCGTGCCGGCGGATGAGCTCCTCCACGGCGGCGCGGGTTTCGGACGACACCTCGGAACGGCCGTTCACGACCTTGGAGACCGTCGCGGTGGAAACTCCGGCCAGCTCGGCGAGCTGAGCGAGGGTCAGAGGAGACGGCTCCGTGGGCATGGCGGCAGTTTAGTCACGGAGTGCGGGGAGACGGGCAGTGCCGTCCGGTGCACGGCAGGCCGGTGTCGGTGTCGGTGTCGGTGTCGGTGCCGGTGTCGCTGGTCGCGCCGTACGCCGCCCGCTCCTGCCGTTGACGAAGGGGCGGCCCGGATCGCCGGGCCGCCCCGAAACGGTGTTCCGAGCCGGAGGGCCGGCTCGCGGAAGGGCGCGAGCAGGGCGGCTCCGAGCCGGACCCGTGTCACGTCATCAGCGCTGCAGCGTCAGCAGACCGGGCCGGTAGGGCAGGAGGCCGTAGTCGCCGCCGGAGCTGGGGTTGCGTCCCTGGTAGAGCAGCTGCAGGTTGCAGGGATCGACGGTCATGGTCTGGTCGGCGCCGGCGCGGACCAGCTCGCCGTGGCTGATGTCGTTGGTCCAGGTGGCGCCGCTGTTGGCCTTGCCGGCGAAGGGGTTGCTCTCGGTGGCGGCCTGGGGTGTCCACGAACCGTTCAGACTGGTGGCCGTGAACGAGCGGAAGTAGCGGCCCTGCGAGCCGATCGCCTCGACGAGCATGAGGTATTTGTTCTGGCCCTGGAGCTTGTAGACCTGAACGGCCTCGAACAGGTTGTTCGTCGTGTCGCTCATGATCACCGTCGAGGTCGAGCCGAAACTGCCCGGGAAGTTCCCGATGGGCATGCTGGCCCGGTAGATCTTGCCGTTGTCCCCGGCGAAGAACAGGTACATGTTGGTGCTGTCACCGATGACCGTCTGGTCGATGGGGCCTGTTCCGGAGCCGGAGATGCTTCCGGAGAAGAGCACCTGCTGCGATGACCAGCCGTTCGGGTTGGTGGGGTCGCTGGAGGTCCGGTAGGAGAAGGCGGTCCCGCCCCACTGGTAGGCGAGCACCCAGATGTTCTTCGGGGCGAAGTAGAAGAGCGTGGGCGCGACGGTGGAGGAGGACATCGTGTTCTGGCCGGCCGAGGCCATGTCGGACCAGTTGGTGAAGAGGCCGAAGTTCATCGAACCCCAGCTCGTCCCCGTGTCGTGCGTCGTGGCGTAGACGAGGTGCCTGCCGTTGTAGGGGGCGACGGTGAAGTCCTTGAGCGAGACCCACCCCGACTTCGGGTTCGCCAGCGGGCCGGTCGATGTCCAGCGGTATGACGACGGAAGATCGCACTGACCGGGGTTGCCGCCGCCGTCCACCCGGACGAGCTGCCACTGCTGGTTGTTGCCGCCCCAGTCGTCGTACTGGACGATGTTGGCGCCGTCGGCGGTGGAGGCGCCCTGGACCTCCAGGGCTTTGTTGCTGTGGCGCGAGATGAACCTCACATAGCCGTCCGAGCTGTCGGCCAGCCGCCACTGCTGGTTGGTGCCGTTGCCGTCGGTCCATTGCACGATCGCGCCGCCGTTGGCGGTGGAGAAGTTGTAGACGTCGAGCACCTTGCCGGAGTGGCGGGACTTGATGCGGTAGTAGCCGCCGCCGGAGTCGACGAACTGCCATTGCTGCTGGTTCTGGTTGTTACGGGTCCACTGGGTGATGCGGCCGCCGTCGGCGGTCGAGAGGTTGTAGACGTCCAGGGCCTTGCCGCTGTTGCGGTTGACCAGGACGTACCAGGCGTTGGTGTCGACGGTGGCCGCGTTGGCGGACTGAGCCTGAAGGGCGACGAACAGGCTCGCCAGTAAGGTGGCCACCGTCGCGAGAACGGATAGGGATCTGAATTTCATGATGTGCTCCGATTTATCCGACTTGGGCGAGTTGCCATTCCTGGTGGGTGCCTTCCCGTGTCGACGTGTGCGTCAGGGGGTGGTCAGGTCGAAGCGGCGTACGGTCGCCGCGCCGCCGAGGGCCTGGGTGGCGTAGTTGAAGATCCCGAAGCGGTAGCCCATGAAGAACTGCCAGGCGTTGTTCAACGTGAAGGCCGGGCCGAGGCTGACGAAGTTGCTGCCGTCGGTGCTGTAGGAGAAGCGGGCCTGCCTGCCGGAGCCGGGCCTGATGTCGGCGTTGACCCGCAACCAGATCCGGCCGCCCGAGATGTTCGCGCTGGCCGCCTCGGTGCCGGTGCCGGTGGTCTGCCACGAGCTGTTCATGGTCAGCCCGTTGGTCATCACGACCCGGTTGACGCCGTTGTCGCGTTTGACGCCGATCCAGGCCGACTGGTCGCGCAGCATCGCCAGCCCGGCGCGGTCGCCGTTGGCCAGCTCCGAGTAGTCGAGCTCGATCGTCGCCGTCGACGACGGTCCCTGGATGCGGTGGGTCAGGGTGTTCCGGGCGTTGTAGAGGTCGTTGGTGACCGTCGCGGTCTGCAGGCGCAGGCCGTTGCCGGTGGAGAAGCGGCTGGTGTCGGGGTTGTGGTTCCACTCCCAGCGGTGGCCGAGGCTGCCCGAGGTGAAGGTGTCGGGGCCGATCATGGAGGCCACGGTCCGGCTGGTCTGGATGTTCGGCTTCGGGTAGTTGACGCCCCAACCGCCGTTGACGGTCTGCACGGTCGGCCAGTCATTGGTCCAGGTGATCGGCGCGAGCGCCGGGACCCGGCCGCCGGGGTAGGCGTCGACGAACGACATGTAGTACCAGTCGCCGTTCTGGGTCTGGACGAGCCCGCCCTGGTGGGGGACGCCGCCGCCGGAGATGGGGCCGGGCATGTCGAGCAGGACCTGGCGCATCTCGTACGGGCCCCACGGCGAGGTGGAGCGGAGGACGTACTGGCCGTTGGCGGGGCGGGTCAGCCAGATGTAGTAGTAGCCGTTGCGCTTGTAGAAGCGGGAGCCCTCCAGGGTGCCGACGTTGCTCGGGGTCTGGAACACCTGCTGGGAGCGCACCTGGCTGAGCCCGTCGGCCGAGAGCTGGGCCACGCTGATGGTGCTGTTGCCGTAGGCGACGTACATGGTGTCGTTGGTGTCGACCAGTAGGCCGGCGTCGTAGTAGCAGTTGTTGATCTGCGAGCGCTTGGTCCACGTGCCGTCGACGGCCGAGGCGGTGTAAACGTAGGTCCGGTTGAACTCGACGCAGCCGATCCAGTAGTAGGTGCTGTTGCTGGGCCGGTAGTTCAGGCTCGAGGCCCAGATGCCCTTCACGTACGCCCGGCCGCCGTTGAGGTCGTAGGCGGCGGAGTTGAAGTCCAGCCTCGGGACCGAATGCCCGGCGTACTCCCAGTCGACCAGGTTGTAGGAGCGCAGGATCGGCGCGCCCGGCGAGTAGTGCATCGTCGAGGCCGAGTAGTAGTAGGCGTCGCCGACCCGGATGATGTCGCCGTCGGCGAAGTCCTGCCAGACGACCGGGTTGGTGTAGTTGCCGCCCGGGTTCGGGTCGCTGCCGATCGGGACGAGTTGCCACTGCTGGTTGTCGCCGCCCCAGTCGTCGTACTGGACGATGCCGGCGTTGTCGGCGGTGGAGGCGTTCTGGACCTCCAGGGCCTTGGCGCTGTTGCGGTTGATCAGGCGTACGTAGCCGCCCGCCGAGTCGGCCAGGCGCCACTGCTGGTTGGTGCCGTTGTGGTCGGCCCACTGGACGATCGCGCCGCCGTTGG
Organism: Nonomuraea sp. NPDC003201; assembly: GCF_053590415.1. Classification (NCBI taxonomy): domain Bacteria; kingdom Bacillati; phylum Actinomycetota; class Actinomycetes; order Streptosporangiales; family Streptosporangiaceae; genus Nonomuraea; species Nonomuraea sp. NPDC003201. The sequence goes on along the minus strand of NZ_JBSFTC010000012.1, from coordinate 61,373 downwards.
CGGTGGAGGAGTTGCTGACGTCCAGGACCTTGCCGCTGTTACGGGACTTGAGGCGGTAGTAGCCGCCGCCGGAGTCGACGAACTGCCATTGCTGCTGGTTCTGGTTGTTACGGGTCCACTGGGTGATGCGGCCGCCGTCGGCGGTGGATGCGTTGTAGACGTCCAGGGCCTTGCCGCTGTTGCGGTTGACCAGGACGTACCACGCGTTGGTGTCGACCGTGGCGGCCGACGCCGTGGGCGTGAGGAGCACGCCCACGAGAAGCAGGGACGAGAGCACCGCGAGCACGCGCCTCACAGGAACCTCCAGAGGTTGTTGTTCGAGCCGTTGTCGTCGGCGAGCACGACCTGCGAGCCCTGGGACGCCCCGCCGAGCCCGAGGACCCGGCCGCCGTTGGCGCACTGGACGCGGAAGGCGGCGCCCGACCCGTGGCGCAGCCGCCAGCGGTGGTCGGCGGTGCCGTTGTCGGCCCACTGCGTGACGCGCGACCCGGAGGCGGTGCCGCTGTTCTCCACACCCAGCACCTTCTGGCTGTTGGAGTTGCGCAGCCGCAGGTAGCCGCCGGTGTCGACGATCGCCGTCCACAGGTGGTCGGCGGTGCCGGTGTCGCCCCACTGGGCGACGAGCGCGCCGTCGGCCGTGGACATGTCGGTGACGCCGAGCACCATCCCGGTGCCCACGTTCTGGATACGCCGCGCACCGTTCGGCACGAACCGCCACTGGTTGTCCGCGCTGCCGTTGTCGGAGTCCTGGACCACCTGGGCCCCGTTGGCGGTCGAGCCGTTCTGGATGCCGAGCAGCTTGGAGCTGTGGACATTACGGATCTTGACGGAGCCGTCGCCGACGTCGCTGATCGTCCAGCGGTGGTCGGCCGTGCCGGTGTCACCCCACTGGAGCACCCGGGCATTGTCGGCGGTCGACATGTTCTCGACGCCGAGCACCTTGCCACTGTGCACGTTGCGGAACCGCAGGGCATCACCGTCGACGAGCGGGACCCAGTCGTGGTCGGCGGTGCCGTTGTCGGCCCACTGGAGGGCCAGGCCGCCGTCGGCGGTGGACATGTTCTGGATGCCGAGGGCCAGCCCGCTGGCCGCGTTGAGCAGCCGGAAGCTCGCCGCCCCCGCACCGCCCTGACCACCGGTGTTCCAGTAGACGACGTAGTTGTGGTCATGGGCGTCGTAGAACGGCCCCAGCCGCACCGACGCCCCGTTGGCCGTGGCCGTGAAGGCCAGGGACGAGGTGCTGGTCCGGGTGATCGATGAGGAAGTCAGGGCCGGGGCCGACGAAAGGCTCGTGTTGCCGTAGTTGCCCGACAACACGACCGGTCCGTAGGTGACGGCTTGCATGCCGGGGTTGTCGTTGGCGGCCTTCATGACCGCCCGCATGGGCAGCCGCACGGTCACGGTGTCGCCCGACGTCCACGAGCGGGTGAGGTCGGCGTAGGTGCCTGGCGTGGTGGCGATCGTCTGCTGGACTCCGTTGACGCTGATCGCCGCGCCCTGGGTCCAGGCCGGGATACGGATGCGCATCGTCCACGATCCGCTCACGTTGCCGGTGACCTGCAGCGACGTGGTGTCGTCGACCGGGTAGGAAGTTGTCTGGGTGACCGTGATGCCGCGTTGGCTCCAGTTGAGCGTGGAGGGCGCGAACAGGTTCACGAACAGCGTGGTGCCGTTGTGGAAGTAGATCGAGTCCATCAGCTTGGTGTTGGTCTCGATGCCGGTGCCCTGGCAGCACCAGAAGGAGTCGTAGTCCGTGCTCCAGGTGCCGCCGCCCCAGGCCGGGCCGACGCCCCGGCGTCCGCCCGGGTTGAGCGGGGTGAAGTAGGTGACGTGCCCGCGTGCGTCAGCCGGGTTCTGCTGCCCGACCAGGTGGTTGAACAGGGCGTTCTCGTAGTAGTCGAAGTAGTCGGCCCGAGTCGGCGACAGCAGCCAGAGCTCCCGGGTCAGCTTGAGCATGTTGTAGGTGTTGCACGCCTCGCCGGTGTCTCTGGTCAGGTGGGCGGCGATCGCGTTGGGGGCGCGGAAGTGCTCGGCCTGGCTGTTGGAGCCGTTCGCGTACGTGTGCGCGCCGATGGTGATGGACCAGGCGTTGGCGGCGATGTCGCGGTAGCGGGTCGTGCCCGTGGCCTTGTACTCGCGGGCCGCCCCGATCCACTTGGGCACCTGCGTGTTGGCGTGCAGCCCGTTGAGCTGGTCCTGGCCGGCGGCCAGCGGGTTGAACACGGCCGCGTGGTCGAACCGCTGGGCCGTGGTCAGCCAGCGGGAGTCGCCGGTCATCTGGTAAAGGTCCGTCAGCACGGCGTTCATGCCGCCGAACTCGGTGCCGAGCATGGCCTGCATCTGGCTTGAGCCGAGCCGCGACGTGCGGGTGTCCACCCACGCGGCCAGGGCCAGCAGCACGGTCCGGGCCTGGGTGTTGCCGATCAGCCGCCACGCGTCCAGCAGCCCGGCCAGGGTCTTGTGGAGGCAGTAGTACGGCACGTTGCCGTTGGTCAGGGTACGGTTCTCCACGGCGGTGATGTCCGACTCGGGAAAACCGGACAAGTAGCCGCTGGTGAATCCGGCGGCGCCGTTGTTGGCCTGGCATTTGGCCAGCTCCGCCACCATGTGGTTGGCCTTGTCCCGGCAGGTGGTGTCGCCGAGCACCGCATAGGCCTGCGCCCACGCCGTCAGGAAATGGCCCTGCATGTGGGACCGGAACGGGAAGTTGGGGGCGTCCCAGCCGCCGTTGGCCGCCGCGCCGTTGGTGGACAGGCGATGGTTGGTCCGGAAGACGTACAGCAGCCGGTCGACATCGACGAAACGCAGGTAATTCAGGGTGCGGTTCTGGTTGTCCAGCCAACGGCCGGTGGTCAGCCGCACCTGGCCGAGGTCGAACTCGTAGGCCGAGACGCCGATGTCGGATCTGGCCCAGGGGAGTGCGGCCAGAGCGGAGGACGTGCCGATTACCTGGCCGGCGGCCGAGAACGCGACGGTCGCGCCCGCGGCCTGTAAGAGCCGGCGACGGCTCAAGGACATGGGGGCTCCTTGGAGGTGGGGGGCGGTGACCGGCGTCCGCCGGTCACGTGTTCACCAGGTCAGGCCCTCGAAGGCCGTTCTTGGGCGATGCGTTAGCGCTAACACATCGCTGGTGAGCGAACCGTAGCCGTCATGGCTCCTGTGTCGTCATGGGGGACGAGAGGGGACATCCAGGCCTCCGTTACTGAATCGCAGAGGGCAACTTGTTAGCGCTAACAGTCGATCCTCGGCCTACTCCGTTGAGCGCGTTGTCGCGGAGTACATCCGACGGTCAGGCCCGGCGTCAACGAGGGGCGCCCTCGCCGACCTGGGCGTTGCCGTCGGAACGCCCTTCCCGCCTGGAGTTTTGCCTCCAGGGAGATCGCGTCGCACTGCTCGTGCATGTGAAAGTTTCACAGAAGTTACGCGTTGGCAACAGGGTAATTTGCGGAAGATCGCGAATTAAGTTGCTGACCTGGAGTCGAGGCGCGGATGATTCGCCTTGGGCCTGGCACTGCGGCCAGTCGCCGCTCACCGGCACCATGCCGTCGGCCTATGGCGGCGCCACCGGCGTGGCCGGCGCTCTAATTGATCTTAGTTAAGTTTCGCCCCTGAGCGGTTGACGCGGCCGCGAACACCGAGAACCCGCAGTTCTCGTTGCTGCCGGCCGCAATGGCGGTGCCCGAAGTAACGGCCGCTCTGCGCGGCTGCCGCGCCGGGCGTGGCTCCGCGGCTTCCGCTGGTAGCGACGCCGCCAGCGCCGTGATCAGGCCGAGTGCGCCGGCGATCGGCGCCCGGCGGCGCCTGCCGAGCGGCCGTCGGGCGGCAGGTGTCGTTACGGCGCCCCCTGCCGCGCACCACCGATCTGACAGGGAATCGCCTCAGGGACTCAGTGTGGGAATCTCACCGAAACCTGTCAAGGAAATGGTGAAAATTTTCGGCGCCGACAGTCCGACGCTTATGTCCTTTGTAGTGGTCCCACGGTCGATCGGGTGGACCTGAAAGTTTCGGCCTGACCGGCCGTCCGGGGCCTCAGATGAAAGTTTCATGGCGCCGCCCCCGTCGATCGACTGCGGCCTTGCCCGGGAAATGCCAGGTGAGGGCGCTCGGCCTCCGTCTCCTTTGATCCGCTGCCGGCCCGGGTGCTCTTGACATTACCTTTCTGTCTCGTATTTGCTCCGTGAGGCCACCACCTCTCACCGGCCCTCCGAGGAGGAGTTCGACGAGCAAGCTGCTTGTTAGCGCTAACAAATGGCATTGGCCGAGCAGGCGCTGACGACCGCAGCCGAGCGAGATCCGCACAGGCACCACATCCTGTGGTCCTCGCCTCACCAGGCCGCCGGACGCTCCGTGGCCGCTCCCCGACCCCGTATCGGCGCAGTCGGCTCGCGAGCGTCGGCGACTCGGAGGTAGGGGCCGTCCGACGCGTCTCCGCCAGGACGGCATCCCCATAGAGAGGCCGAACACGTGAAGAGAAGGGCAGCGAATGAAACCGCGTCCTAAGGCGTACGCCACCATCGGAGCCGGCGTGGCGGCTCTGATCGCTGTCGTGGCCGCCGCACTGTCCATGTTCCTCACCGCTGCCCCGCGAGCGTCGGCGGCGGCCCTGACCGAAGTGACGAACTTCGGAGCCAACCCCGGCGGCCTGCGGATGTACCTCTACGTCCCCGACAGAGTGGCCTCCCGGCCCGGCGTGCTGGTGGCGATGCACGGCTGCAACGGCTGGGCCCCGGGCTTCCACCAGGGCACCGAGTTCGCCTCGCTCGCCGACCGGTACGGTTTCATCGTCGTCTACCCGCAGGCGAACAAGAGCGCCAACGGCATGTCGAACTGCTTCGACGTGTGGTCGAACGAGGCCCTGCGCCACGGTGGCGGCAGTGATCCGGTGTCGATCGTCTCCATGACGGCCTACGTGCTGCAGCGCTACAACGGTGACCCGGAGCGGGTGTTCGCCACCGGCTTCTCCTCCGGCGCGATGGAGACCAACAACCTGCTCGCCACGTATCCGGACGTGTTCAAGGCCGGCGCGCCGTTCTCCGGGGTTCCTTACGGCTGCCTCGGGCCCGCCGGATGCGGGGACAAGACGCCGCAGCAGTGGGGCGACCTGGTCAGGAACGCCTACCCCGGCTACACCGGGCCCCGTCCGCGCGTGATGGCCTGGCACGGCACCGCCGACTCCGTGCTGCCGTACACGATGCTGCAGGAAGAGGTCGACCAGTGGACCAACGTGCACGGACTGACCCAGACTCCGGCCTCCACTGACAGCCCGCAATCCGGATGGACTCGGCGAGTCTTCGGCTCCGGGCAGGTCGAGGCGTACACCATCACCGGCGCCGGCCACGATCTGCCGCACGCCGGGATGGCCGTCTACGCCATCCGCTTCTTCGGGCTGGACGGCGGCTCGTCCACTCCGACGTCGACTCCCACCGTGCCAGGTGACGGCACCGGGCCGATCAGGGGAGTGGGTTCCGGACGTTGCCTGGACGTTCCGAACGCTGCCACCGCGGATGGCACCGCAGTGCAGTTGTGGGACTGCAACGGGCGGGACAACCAGAAATGGACCGCCACTTCGGCCGGCGAGATCAGGGTCTATGGCAACAAGTGCCTCGACGCGGCCGGGACCGGCAACGGTGCCAGGATCCAGATCTACTCCTGCTGGGGCGGAGACAACCAGAAGTGGCGCGTGAACTCCGACGGCTCCATCACCGGCGTGCAGTCCGGGCTGTGCCTGGACGCCGTGGGGCAGGGCACCGCGAACGGCACCCGGCTCCAGCTCTACACCTGCCACGCCGGCGCCAACCAGCGCTGGACCCGTACCTGACGCACAGCGGTCCGCAATCCGGAAGGTGATCATGAAACTTCGGTTCGAAGTCTTACCCGGGCGCGGCGCGCTTGTGATCATGGCGCTGCTCTGCCTCGTGACGATGATCCCTGGCACGGCCAGGGCGGACAACCCGATCGTCCAGACCATCTACACCGCCGACCCCGCTCCGCTGGTGCACAACGGCCGGGTGTATCTCTACACGGGACACGACGAGGACGGCTCGACGTACTTCACCATGAAGGAGTGGCGGGTCTGGTCGTCCGCGGACATGGTGAACTGGACCGACCACGGCTCGCCGATGAGCGTCGCCACCTTCAGCTGGGCGAGCGCGGACGCGTGGGCCGGCCAGGCCGTCTACAGAAACGGCAAGTTCTACTGGTACGTACCGGTGAAAGACCGGGCGAGCGGTCAGATGGCCATCGGCGTCGGGGTCTCGAACAGCCCCACCGGGCCTTTCACCGACGCCATCGGGCGTCCGCTGGTCAGGAACGGTGAGATCGACCCCACCGTCTTCATCGATGACAGCGGGCAGGCCTATCTGTATTGGGGCAATCCCAACCTGTGGTACGTCAGGCTCAACCCGGACATGATCTCGTACTCGGGCAGTCCCACGCAGATCCCCCTCACCACCGCGGGCTTCGGCACCCGCACCGGCAACACGAGCCGACCGACCCTGTACGAAGAGGGACCCTGGGTCTACAAGCGCAACGGCCTGTACTACAACGTCTTCGCGGCGAAATGCTGCTCAGAGTTCATCGGTTACTCGACGGCCCCCGGCCCCACCGGGCCCTGGACCTACCGCGGGACGGTCATGCCCACGCAGGGCAGCAGTTTCACCAACCACCCCGGAATCATCGACTTCAACGGCGGGTCGTACTTCTTCTACCACAACGGCGCCCTGCCGGGTGGTGGCGGCTTCACCCGCTCGGTCGCCGTGGAGAAATTCAGCTACAACGCCGACGGCACCATCCCCACGATCAACATGACCACGACCGGAGCACCCCAGGTGGGCACGCTGAACCCCTACGTGCGCCAGGAGGCCGAGACGATCGCCGGGGAGTCAGGCGTGGAGACCGAGCCCTCCAGCGAGGGTGGCATGAACGTCGGCTGGATCGAGAACGGCGACCACATCAAGGTCAAGGGCGTCGCCTTCGGCTCCGGCGCGCGGTCCTTCACCGCGCGGGTGGCCTCCGCGACCAGCGGCGGCCGGATCGAGCTCCACCTCGACGGTGTCAACGGCACGCTGGTGGGGACCTGCACCGTGCCGGGAACCGGCGGCTGGCAGACGTGGACGACCGTCACCTGCCCGGTGAACGGCGCGACGGGCACCCATGACCTGTACTTCAAGTACACCGGCGGGAGCGGCAATCTCTTCAACGTCAACTGGTGGCAGTTCACCGGCGGTACTGCTGCCGGCGGGAACCTGCTGACCAACGGCGCGCAGGCGCCCAGACCGCCCGGCTGATCGCTCTGCCGACCCACACCGGCGACGCCACAACCTGAACCACCGAACCCGGCAGGCCCGTCGTTGCCTCGGCGGGTCTGCGTCTTTGTCCTCAGCGCTGTCGTGCCGGCGGGCGTCACCTCCGCCGGCGCCGTCACGGCGGACGGGCGGCGGCTGCGCTTCCTGCACAACTGGACCTGGCAGGAGATCGCCGTCACGGCACCGACCGCGGTGCGACGTGCTCGCCGGCGCCGACCATGCGGCCGGTGCGGAACTACGTCTCGGTCCGTGGGATGTACGCGTCCTGCTGGAGACGCCATAGCCGTCGCTGCGCCCCGGCCTCTCGGGCCGGGGCCGCCCCCGTAAGCACCTCCGGCAGGCGCAGGCCGGGATCGGCGCGCTCGGCGACGACGAGTTCCGGCGCCGGGCGGTCGAGCTCGCGCGCCAAGGCGGCAAACCGCTCCGCCAGCCCGCTCACCTTCGTCCGCCACATCTTCCACGACCAGCGGTGACAACGGCTCCGGGCGGCCGGTACCGAGATCTCCGCCAGCAGCCGGTCAACGGCTCATCCGACCGGTGCCTGGACGGCGCAGGAGGCGCGCCTGCGACAGATTCTGGCCGAGTACGAGCGCGGCACCGGACAAGGCCAGGCGAAGGAGCACGGCCGAACCACCTACAACGACACGTTCGCGCCCTCCAGCACGCGCATGAAGGCACGCGACCATTCAGGCAGGTCTGGCCAGCCACGACAGGAGACCATCGCGCCGTCCACCACGTCGGGGGCGTCCACGAAGCTCGCACCCGCCATCTCCATGTCGGTTCTCAAGGGCGGGAACGCCGCCGTGGTACGGCCGCGCAGCAGGCCAAGCGCCGCCGGCACCTGCGCGCCGTGGCAGATCGTGCCCACCGGCAGGCCGCGCTCGAAGAAGTAGCGCACGATACGGGCGACGTCGGGATCGGTGCGGATGTACTCCGGCGCGCGGCCGCCCGGGATCACCAGCGCCTGGTAGTGCTCAGGGCGCACGTCGGCGAATGCGAGATCCACCGGCAGTTGATGGCCGGGCCTCTCGGTGTAGGCGTCCCAGCCGGGCTCGAAGTCGTGGACCACCAGCTTCACCGCACGCGTGGTGGGGGCGGCCACGATCGCCTCATGACCTCCTTCCCGGAGCCGGAAGACGGGGTACATGGTGTCCAGCTCTTCCGCCGCATCGCCGGTCAGAACAAGCACTCGGGCCATGACTCACTCCTATTCTCCCACGGTGGATCTTAGTCCGGAGGGGGCAGAAATGGCAGACCCCGCCGGCAGCCTCACCAGCGGACCGCTGTGTACGCCGAACACCGTCCGGACTACGCGCACGCTGCGACGCGCTCGACGCTCGAGCCCGGTCCTCGCGTGCTCGACCTCGGCGCCGGAACCGGCAACTGGCCGCCGTCCTGGTCACGCTGGGCGCCGACGTCGTCGCGGTCGAGCCGACCCGGCGATGCCGGCGATCTGCGCCGCGCCGCGGAGAACTTCGACGCGCGCACCGGCGAGGTCCCGGTCGGTTGCGCCCTCCTGTTGTATTCGCCCCTGTTGTATTCGCCAATCCCCGGCCGGCCGCATTCAGCGCCGGACGCCCATGCGGTGCCGCCAGGCGAGGGCGATCCAGGCCGCGAGGGCGACGAGCGCCACGAGGACGATGACGCCGATCTTGAGGGGAGTCCCCATCGCACCTTGGTCGTCCATCACGTTCGCCGGCGCGGCGGCCTTGTTCCGCGCGGGCGCCGTCGCCTGGCCCGTCGCCTGGCCCGTCGCGGGGGCGGTCGCGGGGGCGGTCGCCGCCACGGGGGAGGCGGCGACAACGCCCGCCTTCACCTTCACCGTCGCTTTCGCCTTGGAGGGCTCGGTCGCGGTCACGGTGACCCGCCACTCGCCGCTCGGCAGCGGCTCGGCGGAGTGGTAGAGGTTCTGGCCCTCGGGCGCCGACCTGAGCGGCACCGGCCCGAAGGAACGGCCGTCTGCCGAGGTCGCCTTCAGCGTGGCCTCGACGATCTCCGTTACGGGATGGCTGTCCTTTTTGTAGGTGACCAGCACGTTGACGTTGTCGGCGCCGTCTCCCGTCACCTCCAGCTTGATCGGCCCGCCGTGGGCGGAGGCCGCCGGTGCGCCGAGCACCAGCATGAGCCCGGCCAGCAGGACGGTGAGGACGTATGCCGGTGCCTTGTTCACGAGTCGTGACTCCCCTCGGGTTCGGTGTCGGGGGTGAGCGCCCCTTCGCCGGGTGATGTCGGTAGGAATACGTGCTGGTGGCCGTAACCCGCGTCGATGTTCACGGCGTCGAGAGCGGTGGCTCCGATCGACCAGGTGAAGAGCGCGTCGGCGCGTTGCCGTACGGCCGGATCCATGGCGGCCTCGCCGGACGGCGGGTCGGCGAAGCCCTGCACGGCCGCGGCGGCCGCCTGCTGCCAGGTCTTCTCGACGTCGGCGGCGGTCACCGCGACGGGCCCCGCTGCGCCGTCGGACGGCCGGCGACGATCGCGCCGATCGCGCCGAGCGCGAACGCGACCGCGAGGGCGAGCACGCGGGCCCACGTCGCACCCTGTGCGGGGGCCGGTTGCCTGGGTCGGTTGCCTGCGTCGGTTGCCTGGGTCGGTTGCCTGAGTCGGTTGATGGTCGCCACCTCTGAGGACGGATGTCGATGACGCTCACGCCTCCTGAGGCGTGCCTTTGCCGTGGAGCATGATCAGCTTCTCGATGCGCCTGCGGCGCCAGGCGGCGACCAGCCGGATGGCGAAGGGGGCGAGGGCGAGGAGGACGAGGAGGGCGAGCTGCGGCCACGGCAGGGCCCAGACCGTGGTGTCGATCGCCATCCGCTGGGCGGTGACGCCCGGGATCGGCTTGCCCGCGGGCGAGGGGATCACCGTGACCGTCGTGCCGATGGGACCCAGCGGCCAGGCGCCGGGCACCCGTGCGACGAACGTGCGGCTGCCGCCCGGCATGAGCTCCCTGGCCTTGGCCGCGGACGGGTCACTCCAGTTGTTCTCGCCCACGAACGTGGACGTCAGGACCCGGTTGTCCGCGACCAGCCGGACGTTGCCGACGTTGGCCACGGTGTAGGTCACCTCGACGGATCCGGCGGCGAAGGGATTCCATGATCCCGTGTACTCGGCCTGCACGTCGGTTACTGCCACCTTGGCCACATAGTCGCCGGTGACGCGGATGTTCAGGCGGACGCCCACCCGGTTCTGGACCCGTACCTGACCGGAGACGGTCTCCAGGGACGCGGTCACACCTGCGGGGTGATCGCCCGGCGTCGCGTTCTGGGGGATCGACACCGTCACCGGCACGACGGAGGTGGCCCCGGCGGCGATGGTCACCTTCTCGGGAACCGCTATCCAGGAGCCGCCGTCGCTCGGTTTCGCGTCCGAGGGCCGCATGTCGAAGTAGCCCTTGGAGGTCAGGTAGCCGTCGTTGGCGTCGATCGCGAAGTCGACCGGCTGAGTGGAGCGGTTGATGACCGCCACATGCTCGACCACCTGCTGCCCGCCGGCGAGTTCGAGCTCGATGACGCTGCGGCCGTCAGGACCGTCGGCGTTGGCCGGAACGACCGACCAGGTGGTGTCGGCGTCGGACGGGGTCGCGAACGCGACCGTGGTGACCAGGACGGCGACCAGCAGGGCAACGCCGACGGCGGGTAAGACGGCGAGGTGGGCGAGGGCGCCTCGCGAACGGCTTGTGGTCAACAGAGGTGTCTCCAGTCTCATCGTGGCCGTCCGGGACCTGCGCCAGGCCGGCACAGGTCCCGGACGCCCACAGCGGGCGATGGCGTCCTGCCTCCGGTTCAGGACTGGTTGAAGAGGGAGAGCGTCAGAGTCGAGTGGTACTCGCCGGCGGCGACGTCGGCGGGAGTGCGCAGCGCGAGGCCGGCGTTGACCTGCCAGGTGCCGATCTCGTCGGCGGAGTTCGCCGTCGACACCAGCAGTTCCTGCCCCTGCAGACCGACGGCGGGCGCTCCCGAGCCGTCTGAGATGACGCTGGAGACGGGCTCACCGGCCTCCACCGCACCGGAGGAGGAGTCGCTCAGCAGGCGCGGCCGCCAGCCCAGGTACTGCGGGCCGATCGGCGGCGCCGAACCGCTCGTCGCGGTGAACTCGCTGGCCTGGCCGACGACCGCCCAGAAGTCACCGGCGGGGATCTCCTCGGGCCGGCGGCTGTCGGTCACCGTGACCGTCGGCAGGGTGCCGACGAACTGGCGGGCGGCGGCGTTGGAGCCGTCCTCCTGCAGGGCCACTCCGCCGTTGTCGGCGACGGTCATGGACACCTCACCGGGAGTGGCGTTCGGCTCGATCGTCACCGACACGTCGATGCCGTTGTCGGGGTCGTCGTCCGCCACCGCCGGACCGGCCACGCCGGCGCCGGCGGCGGCGAGCGCGACACCGAGCATCGCCGCGGCGAGTATCCGTGTAGTCCTGTTCATTTTCATGTGTTCGCTCCATTGAGGGGGTGGGGCCGGTCGGCTGCTCGGCCGGCCGGCCCCGGTTCTGCTAGCGGCAGCTGAGCGCCGGGTAGGCGGCGTCGTACGACGAGGTGACCTGCCCGCCGCCGATCGTCGCGGTCCCCTTCACGGTCACCGTGCCCGCGTCGATCTGCCCGGCCCGGCTGTTGAAGGACTGGTACGCCTGCTTGCCCGGGGCCACGTCGGCCACGGTCTTCGAACCGAACGGGGTGGTCAGCGTCACCGTCGCCGGCACGTCCGAGCCGTTGACGGCCGTGACCGCCACGTACGCCGAGGTGCCGATGCAGCGGGACGAGGCGGAGACCGTCAGCTTGACCTGCGGCGCGGACGCCGAGATCGTCAGCGTCAGCGTCTTGGCCTCTTCGACGTTGCCCGCCTTGTCGGCCGAGCGGTACTTCAGCTCGTGCTGCCCGTCGCCGGTCACGGTGACCGGTCCGGTGTAGGCGGTCCAGCCGCCGCCGTCCAACTGGTACTCGGTCTTGTCGACCCCGCTGCCGCCGTCCTCGTCGGCGGCCTTCAGCGTGACCGACACCGGACCGGTGAACGTGCCGCCCGCCGGCTGCTCCGGATCGGTCGTCGCCGTCGTCACGGGCGCGGCCTTGTCCGAGCCCGCCTTGGTCAGGTGGAAGTAGTCGAACGTGACCGTCTTCGACGCCGACTGGTTGGTGCCGATGGTGTACACGCCGACCTTCGCGCCGGTGGCCACCGCGGTGTTCTCCACCGTCGCGGAGAGATCCGTCCAGGTCCGGCCGTCGGAGGAGTAGGAGCCGGTGTAGGTGGTGCCCGCCTTCCTCAGCCGCAGCCACCACACGCCGCTGGTGAGGTTGTTCACTTGCGGCTGCGGGTTCTGCACGGTGCCGCCGGCCTCGCTGCGCAGTTCGATGCTCCGCGCCACCGTCGAGCCTGCCGAGTTGGTGGTGAGGAAGTCGAGCTTCACGTAGTCGTCGTCGCCGGTGTACACCATGAGGCCGCCCTGCTGGTACTGCTCGTTGAGCGCCGAGGCGTCCACCTTGGTCTCCAGCGTCCAGTCGCCGCTCGGCGCCGTCTGCAGGATGAAGTTCTTCGGGCCGCTGTTGGCGGTCCCGTAGATGTCACCGGTCGTGGTGTCGAGCTCCAGCTTGCCGTTGCCGACGCGCGCCGCCGTGGCGTCGGGGCGCACGACCGCGTTCCAGCGGCAGGAGTCGAGCGCGGTGCCCTCGAACTCGTCGCCCGGGTCCGGCGCCGTCGCCTTGTCGTCCGGCGTGATGTGGAACCAGTCGAAGGACGCGTCCACCACCGGGTGGTTGGCCCCGGCCAGCGAGATCAGGCCGATCTTGGGGTTGGCGATCCCGGCGAGCGGCTTGGTCTGCGGCATCGCGGTGAACGTGGTGCCGTCCGAGGAGTAGTGGGCGGTGATGTTGGTGCCGTCGCTGACGAACCGCACGTACACCGTGTCGGGGTAGGAGTCCCCGAGGTTGGCCGTGTTGCTCTGCGACACCTCGTTCGGGCTGCCGTTCTCCTCCCGGATGAACTGGAAGATACGGCTGGCGTGGTTGGAACCCGAGGTCGACCGCGCCTGCAGCACCATCTTGGCGTAGTTGTCGTCGTCGCCGTAGATGATCAGGCCCGCCTGCTGGTACGCGTCACGCGCGTCCAGCGTGAGCTTGGCGGTGGCGGTCCACGCACCCGATGGCGCCGGCTGCACGACGATGTTCGGCGTGTTGCCGCCCGTGCTGTAGATGTCGGTGGTCGAGGTCGGGATCACGAGCTTGCCGTCCGCGACCTTGAGGTCCTGGTTCTCCCGGATGACCGACCAGCGGTCACGGTCGAGCTGGCTGCCCAGGAAGTTGTCGGAACGGCCGGCGAAGCACACCGTGGCCGCCGCGTCCACCTTGACCGGGACCTGGGCGGTGGCCGACGCGCCCTTGTCGTCGGTCACGGTCACCACGGCCGTGTAGTTGCCCGGCGCGGTGTAGGTGTAGCTCGCCTCGGCCGTGGTGGGCTCCGGCGCGCCGGTCACCCCGAAGTTCCACTTGTAGGTGATCGGGTCGCCTTCGGGGTCGGTGGCCGTCGCCTTGAAGCCGACCTTCAGCGGGGCGACGCCCGTCGCCGGGGTCGCCGTCGCGGTCACGGCCGGACGCTCGTTGTCCGTGGCGCCCTTGCCGACGAAGTCGACCCAGTTGAAGTTGGCCAGGTAGGCGTTGTCGGCCGCGCTCGCCGGCTTGCGCACGACGAAGTACAGCGGTCCGCTCTCGACCGGTGGGCCGGTCAGGTCGAGTGTGACGTCGGTGAACGTCTGCCAGCCGCCGGTGGGCGGCACGTTGACCGAGCCGACCAGAGCGCCGGTCTCGGGGTTGCCCGCCCGGACCTGTACGGTTCCGCCGGGTCCGCCCGAGGAGGCCCGGAGCCGGATCGCGGTGACGTTCGACAGGTTCACCGGGTCGAACGACCACCAGTCGCCGTCCTGGACGAACGCGATGTGCTGGTTGCCGCCCTGGGTGTCGGTCGTGGTCTCCGCCTGGACGCCTGCGGCGTCGGTGCCCTTGCCGTCGGCCACCCGGCCGGTCTGCGCGAAGTGCTCGGCCTGCTTGCGCTTGGGCTCCAGGATGATCTGGCCCCGCCCGGTCAGCGGTCCGGCGCCGTTGGCGCCCCCGTCGGTGTAGCTGGCCTCGATGGCGTAGAAGAGGTTGTCGTACTCGCCGTGGCCCGCCTGCTGGGTCTGCAGGGTGCCCTCACAGCCCTTGAGCTGGTCGAGCGGGTGGCCGTGGCTGTCGTGGCCGAGGATCGCCTGGATCTTGACCTTGTCGCAGTCGATCGTGCCGTCCTCGGCGTCGGTGACGGTGATCTTGAACTTCACCTGGTCGCCGAACTCGAAGAAGGCGCCGTTCGGCGGAACGTCCACCTTGACGGCGGGACGGGTGTTGCCCGCGCTGATCGACACGCTGGCGGTGGCGGTCTTGCCGTCGGGGGTCTTGACGGTCAGGACCACGCTGTAGTCGCCCCCCTTCTCATAGGTGAAGGTGGGGTTGGGGTCGGTGGAGTCGGTGTCCCCGTCACCGTCGAGGTCCCAGGCGTAGGTGAGCGTCTTGCCCTCCGGGTCCCGGCTGCCCTCGCTGGAGAACGTGACCGCCAGCGGCAGGGGCCCGTCGGTCTTGTCCGCCGTGGCTCGGGCGATCGGCGGTCGGGTGCCCTTGGTGTACTCGATGCGGTAGATGCCGGAGTCGGCGTTGTCGCCGCCGAAGCCGGAGCCCCACTCGATCATGTACAGCGCGCCGTCGGGACCGAACTTCATGTCCATCGGCTTCTTGAACGACAGGGAGCCGAGGATCGGGTTCATCTCGACGACCTTGCTGCCGTTCTCGTTGAGCTGGAACGACCACACCTTGTCGTTGTTCCACTCACCGAAGACGGCCTTGCCGTCCCAGTACGCCGGCCACTTCACGTCCGACTGCAGGTTCGGGTCGGAGCGGTAGACCGGGCCGCCCATCGGCGCGCCACCGCTCAGCTCCGGGAAGTTCTGCGGGTCGGCCGCGTAGTGGTACCAGATCGTCGCCGGGATCACCGGCGGCAGGCTGGTCAGGCCGTCGTTGTTCGGCGAGTCGTTGACCGGCGCGGCACAGTTGAACGGCGACCCCGACTGCTTGGTGGCGAAGTTGTAGTCGACGTACGGGGTGTTGTTGCCGATGCAGTACGGCCAGCCGAGGTTGCCGGGCTTCGAGATGAGGTTCCACTCGACCGTGTTCTGCGGACCCCGGGTGGAGCTCGCCGCGTTCGCGTCGGGGCCGTACTCACCGAGCATGATGTTGCCCGTCTTGGGGTCGAGACCGATGCGGAACGGGTTGCGCAGGCCCATGCCGTAGATCTCCGGCTTGGTCTTCGCCGTGCCCGGCGCGAACAGGTTGCCGGACGGGACGGTGTAGGTGCCGTCGGCCTCGGGGTGGATCCGCAGCAGCTTGCCGCTCAGGCTGTTGGTGTTGCCCGCCGTACGCTGGGAGTCCCAGCTGGCGCGGCCGGACTGCTCGTCGAGCGGCGCGTAGCCGTCGGAGGCGAACGGGTTGGTGTTGTCGCCCGTGCCCAGCCACAGATTGCCGGTCTTGGGGTCGATCACCATGCCGCCGCCGTGGTGGCAGCACTCGGCCCGTTGCACCGGGACGTCGAGGATCTTCTTCTCGCTCGACAGGTCCAGGGTGTCACCGCTGACGGTGAACCTGCTCAGCCGGTCGACGTTCGTCCCGGTGGGGGAGTAGTAGAGATACACCCAGTGGTTCGAGTCGAAGCCGGGGTCGAGCGCCATGCCGAGCAGGCCGCTCTCGTTGGCGGTGAAGACGCTCAGCTTCGCCGCCGTCACCGTGCCGCCGGCCGGCTTGATGATCTTGACCTCGCCGAGCCGGTCGATGTAGAAGACCCGGCCGTCCTTGGCGACGTCCACCATCATCGGGTTCGACGTGTTGTCGTCGAGGGTGACCTTCTCGAAGCTGGAGCTCTGCGAGGCCGAGCAGTCGGCCTTGACCGCGCCGGCGGCGGTCTGGATGCCGCCGAGCAGCAGCTTCAGGAAGTTGGGCTCGCTGTAGTTCTCCTTGAGGTGGCCGAGCCCGGTGTACCACGAACGGCCGCCCTCGAAGTCCTGACACCACGTGTTCGGGTGGTCGGCGCCCATCGTGGCGCCGGTGTAGGACTTCTCGTCCATCGACGTCAGCACGTGGACCGTGCCACGCGGGTTCGCCTGGTAGTCGTACCATTCGTCGGTACGGGTCCAGGTCGTCGGGAGATCCTTGGTCGCCGGGTGCGCCGGGTCCTCGACCTTGACCGTGGCCTGCTGGATCGCCGGGTGCTGCTTGAAGTACGCCCCGACCAGCTTGCCGTACCAGGCCCAGTTGTAGCCGCTGTCGGCGGCGGCGTGGACGCCCACGAAGCCGCCGCCGCCCTGGATGTAGCGCTGGAAGGCGTCCTTCTGCGCCTGCGTGCCCAGCGGGTCACCGGTCGTGGACATGAAGACCACGGCCTGGTACTGGGCCAGGTTCTGGTCTGTGAACAGGGCGCTGTCCTCGGTCGTGTCGACCGCGAAGTTGTTGTCCTGGCCGAGCTTCTGCACGGCCGCGATGCCCTCGGGGATCGAGTCGTGCCGGAACCCGGTCGTCTTCGAGAAGACGAGCACCTTGAAGGCGGGCTCCGCCGCCGTGGCGGCCTCGGCGCTCACGGGCGCCGCAAGGGGCGTGAGGAAAGGGGCGACGAGGGCTAAGGCCATCGTGGTGGCGGTTCGACGTCTCGGGCGTCGTCCGCCTTCTGGCAGGACCGCGTTGAGCAGCCTTCCTGCCCATGTTCGAGGACGTGGTGACATGGAAAACCCTTCCTGACCGGGGGGACGTCAGGCAAGGCGCGCGCCGCCGCGCTGTTGCCACTTGGTGGTAGCGGATAGTGCGGGTTGCTGGAGGGTGCCGTCTCCAGGTCTGTGGGGCCGTCAGTAAGGTGCCGGCCTGCGGAGTGAATCCAAGATCGTCGTCGGATCGTCGATGATGTGGTTGACCACCATGCTCGCGGCGCCCCGGGAGGCGGCGCCGAAGCCGAGCGTGGAGGCGACGAATCGGCACTCGGCGGCGGGAGCGGCCACCACGAGCCGTCGCAGCTGATCTTGTGCGTGCGGCAGCAGCCACTGGGCCAGTGAGGCGAAGTAGCCGCCGATGACGATCACCCGCGGGTTGAACAGGTTGGCCAGGATCGAGCCGCCGAGCCCGAGCCACTCGCCGACCTGCGCCACCGCCATCGTCATCCGCCGGTCGCCCGAGGCCAGGCCCCTGGCGATGTCGGCGACCCGTTCGCCGGGATCGGGCACCGGCATGCCGGGCAACCCGTACGCCTGTTCGGGCATGGCCGCGCGTACGAGCGCGGCCAGGCCGACCTTGGTCTCCCAGCAGCCGATGCGGCCACAGCCGCATCGGTCGCCGTTGGGGTCGACCCGCAGATGTCCGACCTCGCCGGAGAATCCGTCCGCTCCGCGCAGAAGTTCGCCGCCTGAGATGATGCCGCCGCCCACGCCCACCTCTCCGGTGAGATAGACCAGGTGGGGCGTGCCGGCGGCGACGCCGGAGGTGTATTCGGCCAGGGCGGCGAGGTTCGCGTCGTTGTCCACCCACACCGGCACGCTCCGCGGGCCGAGTACGGAGCTCAGCTGCTCGGCCAGGGGCAGGTCGCGCCAGTGGAGGTTCGGCGCGAGTGTCACGACGCCGCGTGTCACGTCCACGAGTCCGGGGACGGCCACCGCGATGCCGGTCGGGACCGCTCCGGCCCGCCGCATCGCCTCCACGGCCTCCTTGGCCACGAGCCCGAGCCGGCGCACGGCGCTGTCAGGGCCGCTGCCCATCGCGTCGTGGACCACCCGGCGCTCGACCAGGCTCCGGCCGCTCAGGTCGGTGCCGTGGACGGCGATGTAGTCGACGTTGATCTCCATGCCCAGGGCGCCGACGTGCGCGCCGTGCAGCGCCACCGCCCGTCGGGGACGCCCGATCGCGCCCACGTGCTCGACACCGACCTCCCGCACCAGCCGCCGTTCCAGGAGCTCGGCCATGAGATTGGAGACGGTGGCCCGGTGCAGCCCGGTCGCCTGCGCGATCTCGGCACGGGACAGGGAGGTGTGGTCGCGCAGCTCGCGCAGCACCAGCGACAGGTTCGCCCGGCGCAGCGTGGCGGGACCCGAAGGCGCCGCGCCGCCAGGGGAGCGGGAGCGGGACGGTCTGTACGTCACCCGCACCACCTGCCCCTTTGTTTGTCTCCGAGATCAATTAATCAGGGTTGTAACACGGCGATGTCGGACCACGCACCCCTCAAGTCCGTAACGAGTTGGCATCGCTCGCTTCCGTGCACTTCGGCCCCGTTTCTCGCTCTGGTTATCGGAACGTTATGCAAGTTACGAACGATTTAATACTTGTGCCCGCCGGAAGTCGTGCCTTTAATTCGGCTAGCCATCCGAACTAATCGAGGAGGAGCGTGGACCACAGCCGGGCCGACGGCCACGCGACCGACTCGATGAGTCGCGGCGGGTCGGCGGGAGTCCCCGCGGATCAGGCCACCGTGCGCCGTTCCAACCTCGCCCTCGTGCTGCGTCACGTCAGCGCGTGCGGCCCGTGCACCCGATCGGCCGTCGCCGCCGCGACCGGGCTGAACAAGGCGACCGTCACCAGTCTGGTGAGCGAGCTGCAGGCGCGCGGACTGGTCAAGGAGATGGGGCCGCAGCACGCCGGCTCCGTCGGCCGCCCGGGTGTCGCGCTCGCCCTGGACGGCTCCCGGGTCGGCGCCCTCGGCATGGAGGTCAACGTCGACTACATCGCCGCGATCGCCACCGACCTGGCCGGCAGGGTGATCATCGACCGGCGCATCGGTTTCGACGCCATGGGCTCCGGCCCGGAACGCTCGCTGGACGAGCTGGCCCGCATGGCCGAGAGGACCGTCGCCGACCTCGACCGGCTCGGGATCACGCCGGCCGGGATCATCGTGGCTGTCCCCGGCCT
The DNA here is from genome assembly GCF_053590415.1 of Nonomuraea sp. NPDC003201. Lineage (NCBI taxonomy): Bacteria > Bacillati > Actinomycetota > Actinomycetes > Streptosporangiales > Streptosporangiaceae > Nonomuraea > Nonomuraea sp. NPDC003201. The sequence continues at coordinate 42,131 of NZ_JBSFTC010000012.1, read as the reverse complement.
GATCGACGCCGCCACCGGCACCGTCGTCGTCGCCCCGAACCTCGGCTGGCGCGGGGTGGCGGTGGCGGAGCGGCTCTCCCACGCGAACATCGCCGCGGACATCCCCGTCGCGGTGGACAACGACGCCAACCTCGCCGCTCTGGCCGAGTACACCTCGGGCGTCGCCGCGGGCACCTCCGACCTGGTCTACCTCACAGGCGAGGTGGGCATCGGCGGCGGCGTCATCGCCGGCGGCCGGCTGCTGGGCGGAGCGGACGGATTCGCGGGGGAGGTCGGCCACGTCGTGATCGATCCCTCCGGCGAGCCGTGCCGCTGCGGCCGGGTCGGCTGCTGGGAGACCAAAGTCGGGCTGGCCGCGCTGGTCCGCATGGCCACACCGGACCGCGCGTACGGCACAGGCCCGCAACTCGTCCGTGACCCGGAGGAGCGGCTGGCCGAGATCGAGCACCGATGGGCCGAAGGAGATCCCCGCGTCGACGCCGCCGCCGCGGAGGTGGGCCGGTGGCTCGGAATCGGGGCGGCCATGCTGGTCAACCTCTTCAACCCACGGGTGATCGTGCTGGGCGGGTACTTCGCGCGACTCGCCGACCTGATCATCCCCGCAGCGCAACAGACGCTGGCACGCCTGGGCATGAGCGACGCCGTCGAGCGCTGCCGGTTCGCCGCCTCCGACCTCGGCTTCGGCGCCGCCTCACGCGGAGCGGCCGGTGTCGTCGTGGAACGAGCACTGTCCGACCCCACAAGCATCTCGATCCGACCGTCTCCAACCATCGGGGTCATCGAGGGAACCCCGATGGCCTGATCGCCACAGTCAGCCTGACCCGCGTGTCCGCCACGCGGTCCCGATCTACCGCCCGCTCCCTGAACCTCCCGTCGGCCTGACCGTCCTGTTCCGCACCGCCTCGCCCATTTCGCGTGCCGCGGCCATGGGGCATGCGGCCAGGTGGACGGGAAACTCCCGTGCCCCTTTCCCCACCCAGAACGTCCCGCTCGCCTGATCGGTCACCCGAAGCCGCACCGGCACCGTTGACGCCGACCTCGGTGCCGTCGCGGTGGTGCCACCGGCGCCGTCAGGCGGGCGGGGCCATCAGACGGACACGGCCACACCGTAACCGAGGGAGGCCTCTGTGCCGCGGTCACCATCCGACTCGTCATCGCTGCTCGTGATGCGAGGAATCGTCAAGCAGTTCCCGGGCGTGCGCGCCTTGGACGGCGTGAACCTTGAGGTCAGAGCCGGAGAGGTGCACTGCCTGCTCGGCCAGAACGGCGCCGGGAAGTCCACGCTCATCAAGATCCTGTCCGGTGCCCACGAACCCGACGAGGGCGAGGTGCTGCTCGACGGCTCGCCCGTACGGCTGGCGCCGCCGACCGCGGCGATGAGCCACGGAATCGCCACCATCTACCAGGAACTCGATCTGGTGGACGGGTTGAGCGTGACGGAGAACATCTTCCTCGGCCACGAGCTGGCGACCTTCGGGTTCTCCCGCCGGGCCGAGGCCGACCGGGCGACGGCCGAGCTGCTCGAGCGGCTGGGGCACGGCGAGATCCGCCCCCGCACCGAGGTGGGCGCGCTGTCTCCGGCCCACAAGCAGATCGTCAGCATGGCCAGGGCGCTGTCGCACTCGGCCCGGGTGATCATCATGGACGAGCCGTCGGCCGCGCTGGACCACGACGAGGTCGGCAACCTGTTCCGGGTGATCCGTGACCTCACCTCCCAGGGCGTGGCGGTGATCTACATCTCCCACCGGCTGGAGGAGATCCGCGAGATCGGCGACCGGGTCACCGTGCTCAAGGACGGGCGCACGGTCGCGGTGGGGCTGGCGGCCAAGGACACCCCGACCTCGAAGATCGTGGCGCTGATGACCGGCCGCAATGTCGAGTACGTCTTCCCGCCCCGGCCGGGCAGGGGAGCCCACGAGGGGCGGCCCGAGGTGCTGCGGGTGGAGAACCTGACGCTGCCCGGCCGGTTCGCGGACGTGTCGTTCAGCATCAGGACCGGGGAGATCGTCGGCCTGGCGGGCCTGGTCGGCTCCGGTCGCAGCGAGATCATCGAGGCGATCTACGGCGCGCGACGGGCCGGTGGCCGGGTCGTGCTCGATGGGCGGACGGTGCGGCCGGGCAGCACGACCCGAGCGGTGCGGATGGGTATGGGCCTGGCCCCCGAGGAGCGCAAGGCGCAGGCGTTGCTGCTGGACCACCCCGTCGCGCAGAACATCACGCTGGCGAGCCTGAGCCGCTACACCAGGCCACGGTGGCTGGGCTGGCTCGACCGCCGGGCCGAGTTCGCCGAGGCCGAACGGGTGTCGCAGGCGCTGGACATTCGCCCGCCCGATCCGCGCCGGCCGATCAGGACCTTGTCGGGCGGCAACCAGCAGAAGGCGGTGCTGGGACGCTGGCTGGCCGAGGACCGCAAGCTGCTGCTGCTGGACGAGCCCACGCGTGGGGTGGACGTCGGTGCCCGGGCCGAGCTGTACGCGCTGGTGCGCAAGCTGGCCGACGACGGCATCGGTGTGCTGCTGGTGTCCAGCGAGGTGCCTGAGGTGCTGGGCCTGGCCGACCGCGTGCTGGTCATCCGCGAGGGCCGGATCGTCCATGAGGCGCCGGCCGAGGACCTGGACGAGCACCGGGTGCTCGACCTGGTGATGGTCTCCGCAGGACAGAGGCCCGGATCCGATGTGGCCAATCCCCCCACCGAAGGAGCATCGCATGACTGAGGTTGATCGGGCCGCGCCCACAGGTCCGCGATTGAAGGCGGCGGGACCGGGCGGGCGGTTCGGCCGGCTGGGTGACGTCCGGCATCTGGGGCTGGTCGCGGCGTTGACACTGCTGGCGATCGTGGGATTGGTGACGAGGCCGGAGAACTTCGCCACCTCCTCCAACTTGGTGAGCATCCTGGCGCTGGCCTCGACCATCGGGGTGATCACTGTTGGCATGACGTTCGTGATCATCGGTGGTGGCATCGATCTGTCGGTGGGCGCGCTGATGGCGTTGGCGTCGGTGTGGGCGACCACGCTGGCGACCCAGTCCTACGGGCCGGTCGTGATGATCGTGTGCGCGGTGCTGGTGGGCACCGGCGCGGGGCTGCTGAACGGGATCTTGATCGCCTACGGCCGGATGGTGCCATTCATCGCGACGCTGGCGATGATGGTGGCCGGGCGCGGCCTGGCGCAGCGGATGTCCAACCAGCGCACACAGCTCGTGCAGCAGGACAACTCGATGATCGTGAGCCTGTCGACCACGCGGGTGCTCGGGCTGCCGCTGCTGGTGTACGTGTTCGCGCTGGCGGTGCTGCTCGGCTGGCTGGTGCTCAACCGCACGACGTTCGGCCGGCGCACCTACGCGGTGGGCGGCAACCCCGAGGCCGCCCGCCTGGCCGGCATCGACGTGCGCAGGCACACGCTGCTGTTGTACGCCCTGTCGGGGTTGTGCTGCGGGATCGCCGCGGTGCTGATCATGGCCAGGACCACGACCGGATCGTCCACACACGGCGACCTGTACGAGCTGGACGCGATCGCCGCGGTGATCATCGGCGGGACGCTGCTGAGCGGCGGCCGGGGCACGATCATCGGGTCGATCCTGGGTCTGCTGATCTTCACTGTGATCACCAACCTGTTCATCCTGAACGGCCTGAACACCGCCGACCAGCTCATCGCCAAGGGCGCGATCATCGTCGCCGCCGTGCTGCTGCAGCGGCGAAGCCTCAAAACACACACCTGACACCAGGGCCGGATCGCAAGCCTTCCGGCTTCAGCAAGGAGAGAAGACATGGACAAGAACGTCGCCCGGCGCGGCTTCCTCTTCAGCGGCGCCGCCCTCGGCGCGGGTGCCCTCATCAGCGCCTGCACCAGCAACGAGCCGGTCGCCACCCAGCAGGCGAGCGCGCCCGCCGCCGCTCCCGCGGCCAAGGACGGCAACGACGCCCCTGGCGAGAAGGTCGTCATCGGCTTCTCGGCCCCGGCCGCCGACCACGGCTGGATCGCCGCCATCAGCAAGAACGCGGCGGACGCGGCCAAGCAGTACACCGACGTCGAATTCAAGCCGGTCGAGCCGACCAACGACATCAACCAGCAGATCTCGGCGGTGGAGTCGCTGATCCAGGCGAAGGTCAACGTGCTGGTGATCCTGCCGAACGACGGCCAGCAGCTCAACCAGGTCGCCCGGCAGGCCATGGACGCGGGCATCCCGGTGGTCAACGTGGACCGCGTCTTCCCGGACAAGCTGTCCTACCGGGCCTGGATCGGAGGGGACAACTACGGCATGGGTGTGGCCGCCGGACACCACATCGGCAAGACGCTGAAGGACAAGGGCGTCTCCAACCCGGTCATCCTGGAGATCCAGGGCATCGCCACGCTGCCGCTGACCCAGGACCGCAGCAAGGGCTTCGCCGACGCGCTGAAGACGTACGGCTTCAAGGTGACCGCGCAACAGGACGCCAAGTTCACGGTGGAGTCCGGGACGCAGGTGGCCGCCAACCTGCTCCAGGCGCACAAGAAGATCGACGCGATCTGGAACCACGACGACGACCAGGGCATCGGCGTGCTGGCGGCGATCAAGGAGGCCGGTCGCAACGAGTTCTTCATGGTCGGCGGCGCGGGCTCGGCCAACGCGATGCGTGACATCCAGGCCGACAGCGGCGTGCTGAAGGCCACCGTCACCTATCCCCCCACCATGGCCGCCTCGGCGATCAAGATCGCCCGGCTGATCGCCCAGGGCAAGGGCATGAGCGACCTGCTGGAGCAGCAGGTGCCGCAGTCGATCACCCTGGCTTCGGAGACCATCACCAAGGACAACGCCGGCCAGTACCTGCCCCTCGGGTTCGAGTCGTGAGGCCTGTCGTCGGGATCGGCATGGTCGGCTACGCGTTCATGGGCCGTACCCACTCCCAGGCGTGGCGCAGCGTGGACGCGTTCTTCGACCCGCCGCTCAGGCCCTCGATGGTGGCCGTGGCCGGCAGATCCGCCGAGGCGACCGCGCGGGCCGCCGAGAAGCTGGGGTGGGCCGGCGCGGAGACCGGCTCGAAGCGCCTCCTCGACCGCGACGACGTGCAGATCGTCGACATCTGCACGCCCGGCGACTCGCACGCCGAGATCGCCGTCGCGGCGCCGGCCCGGCGGTTCGTCGAAGAGGGCATGCTCGGCGCGATCCGGCACGTACGGGCGCAGTATCTGCAGGACTGGATCGTCGACCCCGAGTTTCCCCTGGTCTGGCGGCTCCAGAAGGACAAGGCCGGCTCCGGGGCCCTCGGCGACATCGGCGCTCACGTCATCGACGTCGCCGAGTTCATCACCGGTGAGCGGCTGACCGGGGTGGCGGCGCTGACCGAGACCTTCGTCAAGGAACGTCCCCTGGCGGCCAGTTCGGCCGGGCTCTCGGCCGGCGGCGGAACCGGGAGGGGCACGGTCACCGTGGACGACGCGGCGCTGTTCATCGGACGGCTCAGCGGCGGCGGGCTGGCCTCCTTCGAGGCCACCCGCTTCGCGACCGGGCGCAAGAACGCGCTGCGCATCGAGATCAACGGCGCCCTGGGCAGCCTGGCCTTCGACTTCGAGTCGATGAACGACCTGTGGTTCCACGACCACACCATCGACAGCGCCGAGCACGGATTCCGGCGGGTGCTGGTCACCGAGCCGGACCACCCGTACGCCGGGGCGTGGTGGCCGCCGGGCCACGGCCTCGGGTACGAGCACACCTTCGTTCACGAGACGAAGGACTTCCTGGAGGCGATCGCCGCCGGCACCGACCCCACACCGTCCTTCGAGGACGGCCTGCGGGTGCAGCGGGTGCTGGCGGCCGTCGAGCAGAGCGCGGCTGAGGACAGCCGCTTCATCACTGTGGAGGGATCATGACGAGGCCGGTCACGTTGTTCACCGGGCAGTGGGCGGACCTGCCGTTCGAGGAGGTCTGCCGGCTGGCGTCGGAGTGGGGCTACGACGGCCTGGAGATCGCCTGCTGGGGCGACCACTTCGAGGTCGACAGGGCCCTCGCGGACGACTCCTACATCGAACGCAAGAAGGAGACCCTGGCCAAGTACAACCTCGGTGTGTGGACGATCTCCAACCACCTGGTCGGCCAGGCGGTCTGCGACCACCCCATCGACGAGCGCCACAAGGGCATCCTGCCCGCCCGCATCTGGGGTGACGGCGAACCCGAAGGCGTACGGCGGCGTGCCGCCGAAGAGATCAAGAACACCGCCCGCTCGGCGGCCGCGCTCGGCGTCACGACCGTCGTCGGCTTCACCGGCTCGTCCATCTGGCACACGCTGGCGATGTTCCCGCCGGTGCCCCCGTCGATGATCGAGGCGGGCTACGCCGACTTCGCCGACCGGTGGAACCCGATCCTCGACGTCTTCGACGAGGTCGGGGTGCGCTTCGCCCATGAGGTGCACCCGAGCGAGATCGCCTACGACTACCACACCACGGTGCGGACGCTGGAGGCCATCGGGCACCGGCCGGCCTTCGGCCTGAACTGGGACCCGTCGCACATGGTGTGGCAGGACCTGGACCCGGCGAACTTCATCCTCGACTTCGCCGACCGGATCTACCACGTGGACTGCAAGGACGCCCGGGTGGCCACCCGCGACGGCCGGCGCGGCCGGCTGGCCTCCCACCTGGCGTGGGCCGACCCTCGGCGTGGCTGGGACTTCGTGTCCACAGGCCGGGGCGACGTGCCGTGGGAGGCGTGCTTCCGCGCGCTCAACCACATCGGCTACGACGGCCCGATCTCCATCGAGTGGGAGGACGCGGGCATGGACCGGCTGCACGGCGCGCCGGAATCCCTCGCCTACATCCGCTCGCTCAACGCCATCACCCCACCGGCCGCCGCTTTCGACGCCGCCTTCTCCTCCGAATGACCCACCACGCCGGGCGGCGGCCGCACAGTGGCCGTACAGTGGCCGCCGCCCACCGTCCCGGTGAACGATCGCGAGAGGACCCGTGGACCTCGCACGCGTTCGCCGTCGCCGACCACCAGGTGGCGCACGTCTACGTTTCCGACCCCGCCGACGTGCCGGCCGTCGCCGAGGTGCTCGACGAAGGCGGAAAGAAGGCGCACGGCCTGGACCACCCCCGCACCGGCCAACTGGTCCTGCTCGCCGAGCCCGAGGAGTGGTTCAGGGCCGGCGCGGCACTGCTGCGCGAGAAGCTCGGCCTGCGCTACCTCATGAACGTCGTCGGCCTCGACCAGGGTGCTCGCGCCGTACGCGGCTCACATGGGCTGCTCCCGCGGACCCCGCCGACGCGCCGGTACTGCTCTGCTCTGCCCCGTCCGCCGGCAGCGGTCAAGGACCTGCTGCTCCGCCTGACACCGCGCTGATCTCATGGAGAGGATCGCGCCTGGGGACGGGCGACGCCCCGGCTCACGTCCGTCCGGCAGTCTCTCGTCGGCATGGGCCGGATGGCCGTCAAGACCGTGCTCGGCATGGCGGACGGCGTCCAGCCCGCCCCGTCGCACTGATACGCCCAGCGTTCCAGCTGGTCCAATTCGTGATGTTCGGTCGGCCGAAAAGGTCTTGTATCGGCAAAAGTTATCGCTTACGGTGACGCTGCAAACGTAACCGATAACGATTGCAACTAGTGAGGGCTGCATGGCCGAGGTCGGCACGCCGGTAACGATGAGCGATGTCGCGCGATTAGCGGGCGTCTCGACCGCGACCGTGTCGCGAGTGGTCAACGGCCGTTACGGCGTCAGCGCGAGCACCATCGCACAGGTCCGCTCGGCCATCGAGCACCTCGGCTACGAGTCGAGCCTGGTGGCCACCAGCCTGCGGCGCAGCCGCACCAACGTCCTCGGCCTGGTGAGCCACAGCTTCCAGTCCTACACGGCCGAAGTGCTCAAGGGCGTGATGGAGGCGCTGACCCAGTCGGGTTTTGACCTGATCATCTACGCCAACAGCGACCTCTACGGAACGTACTCCGAGGGCTGGGAGCGGCGGCATCTCGCCCGCCTGTCGGGCACGCTCACCGACGGCTGTATCGTGATCACGCCCTCAGGCGACATGCGGAGCAACACCCCGATCGTGGCCATCGATCCGGCGCGGGACTCGACGGTGCCGTCGGTGACGGCGGACAACCTCGCGGGGGGCACCGCGGTTGTCGAGCATCTGCTCGCTCTGGGGCATCGGCGGATCGCATTCATCGCGGGCAGGTCCAATCTGGAGGCCGCATGGTTGCGCGAAGAGGGATACCGCAGAGCACTGGCCGCAGCCGGGGTGCCGGTAGACCCCACGTTGATCGCCAGGGGCGACTTCAACCCCGAGTCAGCGGTCCCGCTCGCACGGGCGCTGATGGACAGGGAGGACCGTCCGACGGCGATCTTCGCGGCGAGCGACGGGATGGCCCTGAAGGCCCTGGACGTCGCGAAGGAACTGGGGCTCAGCGTTCCCGGCGACCTGTCGCTCGCCGGGTTCGACAACATACCGGAGTCGGCGCTGAGCGATCCGGGGCTGACCACGGTGGACCAGTCGATGTACCGGCTCGGGTTCGAGGCCGCCCGCATGCTGAGGTCGCTCGTGAACGGTAGCTGGGAGGGCCCACACCAGATAGTGCTTCCCATCCGCTTGGTGGTACGCGGCTCCACCGCGGCACCCAGAACGCCCTGAAAGCGGGGCATCACACACAGTGTGGCGCCCGGACACATCTGAACGCTCGAGCCACCGAGCGTTCAGATGCAAATCCCCTTACCCATGGAGGTACGTGCACACAGAAACCCGCAGCACATTCACCAATGAGTCAGGTCGGCCAGGCGGGTGCTATCCGCGGCCAGCCATCAAGGGAGTTAAACATGCGTTCATTAGCCTATCACGGCAGTTCGCGGCCTATTGGCGTACGCCGATTCGCGGTGGCGATCGCCGCCGGAGTCATGCTGATCGCGGCAGTGCTGCTCGCGCCACGGCCGGCGGCGGCGGACACGCCATGGCTCAGCGTCTCCGAGGACGGCTACGCGTCGTTCACCGTTCCGGTGGCCTCCGTCGAGGCAGCCGTGGGCCAGGTGTCCGGGGTCGTCATCGAGGGGAACTTCGGGCCCTCCTTCACCTGGGCGGAGTTCGGCCTTACCCGCCGGGGCACCGCCTTTTCCGGGGTCCTCGGCCCGCTCAAGCCGGGGCTGTACACCTACCAGGTCACGGGCGATGACACCAAGGGTCTCAAGGACCCGACGAACGGTACGAGCGTCGCGTCCAAGCCGCTCCTGAGCACCTTCTTCGTGGCGGGCGACTCGGTGCGCCTGCTCGCGGACGTGCCTCAAGGGCAGGGCGGCAAGGTCGAGACCCTCACCTACCGGACCAAGGGCCAGGAGCGGTCGGCGCTGGTGTGGTTGCCGCCGGCGTACTCGGGCAAGGGCTCCAACGCCTACCCGGTGTTGTTCCTGCAGTCCGCCACCGGTGTGAGCGCCACCGACTGGCTCGACCTCGGTCGCGCCAAGCAGATCCTCGACAACCTGTCGGCTCAGCGGTCCATGGAGCCGATGGTGGTCGTGATCAGCGACGGTGACGCGGCGGCCGGCGACAAGGAGCTCCAGAAGGCCGTCACGGAGCGCTACCGCGTGCACCGCGGCGCGGCGCACCAGGCGATCGCCGGAGTGGCCGAGGGTGGGACGCAGGCGCTACGTGCCGCACTGGCCCACCCGGCTCAGTTCGCCTACGCCGGCTCGTTCTCGGGTCTGCTGGCGGACGGCGTCGGCCGGCCGGACGCGCACGCGATCAAGCTGCTGCGCCTGTACACCGGGAACGTGACGGATCCCGCGTACAACGCGACCAGCCGGCTGACGAAGGCGCTGGACCGCGCCCGGATCACGTACGAGTTCGACGGGGTCAACCCCGACGCCGGGGCGAACTGGAACGCCTGGCAGGAGAACCTCATTGACTTCGTGCCGCGGCTGTTCCGCAAGGTGCCGGACCACGGCCCGAGCGCCGGTCACGGGCGGCTGAAGGGCGAGTTCAACCCGCCGGCCCCCGGCACCACGCCGACGCCGTTCGTGAGCGAGGACCGCTTCGTCACCTTCGAGACGACGACCGACTTCAAGGACGCCCAACGCGTCAAGGTGTGGGCGAACTGGGCTCCCAACGGGAGCTGGCTGCGCGTCCGGCTGTCGCGCGAGGGCGACCGGTGGCGGGCGACCGTGGGTCCGCTCGACCCGTGGTTCTACTACTACCGGCTGATGGTGGACGGCGTCTCGGTCAAGGACGTGTCGAACCCGACGAAGGTGACCTCCGAGCCGACCTGGAGCACCTTCCTCGTCAATGGCGAGAGGTCGCGGCTGCTCTCCGACGTGCCCGCCGGCCAGGGCGGAAAGGTGGAGAGCCTGACGTACCGGAGCACCGTCGCGAACCAGGACCGGACCGCGCTGGTCTGGACCCCGCCGGGATACGACCCGAACCGCGCGGAGCCGTACCCCGTCTTCTACCTCCAGCACGGTAGCGGCCAGAGCTACACCGACTGGGTGGAGATGGGCCGCGCCAAGCAGATCCTCGACCACCGGTTCCTCGACGGGGACCTGATGCCGATGGTGGTGGTGATGGGCAACGGCAACGTGTCCGACTTCACCAAGGAACTGCTGGAGAACATCGTTCCGGCGGCCCGTGCCCGGTACCACATCTCCAGCGACCCGTCGCGGCAGGCCCTCGCCGGCCTCTCGATGGGAGGCGGGCAGACGCTCACGCTGCTCAAGGCGCGCCCGGGTCAGTTCGCGTACGTCGCGGCGTTCTCGGCCGGGTTCGGCAGCGGCGCCGGCGTCGACGCGCAGGCGATCAACAACGGGACCAAGCTGTTGCGCCTGTACGTCGGCGACCAGACCGACTTCGTCTACCCGTCGTTCATGACGTCCCTGACCACGTTGAACAACCTCGGTATCCGCTACGAGTTCGACGGGGTCACCCCGGGGCCGCACGGCTGGGACGTGTGGCAGAAGAACCTCATCGATCTGGCACCGCGCCTGTTCAAGCGCTGACATAAGCCCGGCCCGGGCGACATATCGCACCCGGGGCGATGTTAGCGCTCACAAGAGAATCGACACGAGGGCGGGGCACGGGTGGCTTCACCTGTTCCCCGTCCCGTTCGATCGCTCTCCTTCAGCGATCCCCAAGGGAAACAAGCCAATGACGAAAAACAGGATCATCGCGGCGGCCCTGCTCGCCGCCACCTCCGCGCTCGCCGCCTGCTCCTCCGGCCAGCAGGCCGGCAGCGCGAGCAACCCGAGCGGAAACGCCGTCGCCAGCAACTGCACGAACACGATCCCCAAGAAGAACCTGCCGGTCGTGACGATGTGGGGCTGGTACCCCAACATGCAACTCGTCGTCGACAACTTCAACAAGCAGAACGGTGAGGTGCAGGTCTGCTGGACCAACGTCGGCCAGGGCGGCGACGAGTACGACAAGTTCCAGACGGCCATCTCGGCGGGCACCGGGGCGCCCGACGTCATCATGATCGAGATGGACCGGATCCCGACCTTCCAGATCCAGAAGTCGCTCGTCGACATCAAGCAGTACGGTTATGACCGCGTCAAGGCCGACTACAGCGAGGGCGCGTGGAAGGACGTCTCCGTCGGTCAGGCGGTCTATGGCGTGCCGGTCGACGGTGGTCCGATGGCGATGATCTACCGGAAGGACCTCTTCGAGAAGTACGACATCAAGCCGCCGAAGACCTGGGACGAGTACGAGCAGGCCGCGCAGAAGATGAAGGACGCGGGCGGCCCGCACTTCGGCGACTTCGCCGCGAACGTCTCAGCCCTCACGATGGCACTGCAGATACAGAAGGGCGCGTCTCCGTTCGCCTACGACCCGGCGCAGCCAGAAAAGGTCGGCGTCAAGCTGAACGACCAGGGCTCCAAGGACGTGCTCGACTACTGGGCGCGCCTGGCGAAGAAGGGGCTGGTCGGGACACAGGACCAGTTCACCCCCGAGTACATCTCCGGCGTCATCAACGGCAAATACGCCACGTACATCTCGGCGGCGTGGGCGCCCGGCTACCTCACCGGTGCCGGTGTCGGCAAGGGCAAGGACACCGGCAAGTTCGCGGTGGCGCCGCTCCCGCAGTGGGATCCCGCCAACCCGGTGCAGGTGAACTGGGGCGGGTCCGCCTTCTCCGTGACGAGCCAGGCGAAGAACCCCGAACTCGCGGCGAAGGTGGCGTACGGCCTGTACGCCGACAAGGAGTCGCTCACCGACGGCTGGACCAACCAGATCATCTTCCCGCTGAACCTCAAGGCGCTCAACTCCCCCGAGTTCGTGAACCTGAAGGTGGCGTTCTTCGACGGCCAGCAGGCGAACAAGGAGGTCTACGTGCCCGCGGCGAACGCCTACAAGGGCATGACCTACAGCCCGTTCGGCCAGTACTACTTCGACGCCTTGACGAAGCAGGTCAGCGCGCTCATCGAGGGCTCCGTCACCGGTGCGCAGGCCGCCGACCGGCTGCAGGAAGACGTGGTGAAGTACGCCAAAGAGCAAGGTTTCACCGTTCAGTGACGAGCAGGGTGGGGCCGCGCCGTCTGAGGCCGGCCGGCCCGCCCGCTGTTTTCCCGCATCGACTTCCCGGAGCCCAAGATGTCCCTCCTGCTAGAAGAGGGTGTGTCCAGCACCCAAGAGAAGACGCACAAGATCCGCGGTAAGGTGCGCCTCCGTGAGCATCTGATGGGGTGGCTCTTCGTCGGGCCATTCGGGATCGTCTTCCTGGCGTTGCTCATCGCGCCGCTCGGGTACGCGCTGTATCTGAGTCTTTTCCAGAAGAAGCTGATCGGCGGCACCAGCTTCGTCTTTCTCGACAACTACGTGAAGGCGTTCACCGACCCCAGTTTCCTCTCGGGGTCGTGGTTCGTCATCCGCTTCTCGCTGGTGTCCATCCCGCTGCAGATCATCGTCGCGCTCGCGATGGCGTTGATCCTGGACGCCGTGACCTCCCTGTTCACCCGCTTCTCGCGCCTCATGATCTTCCTTCCCTACGCGATTCCCACAGTCATCGGGGCGGTCATGTGGGGATTCCTGTACAGCAAGAGCTTCGGGCCGCTCACCGACGTCTTCGACTGGTTCGGCACCACGCCGCCTGATTTCCTGAGCACCAACCTGATCTTCTACGGCCTGGTCAACGTCGTCACCTGGCAGTGGGCCGGTTACTACATGATCATCCTGTACGCGGCGCTCCAGGGCATCGACCCGGCGCTCTACGAGGCCGCCCGCATGGACGGCGCCGGCAAGTGGCAGATCGCGCTGCGGATCAAGATCCCGCTGATCACCCCCGCGCTGGTCCTGATCCTGGTCTTCTCGCTCATCGGCACCTTGCAGTTCTTCAACGAACCGCAAATCCTGCGCTCCCTCGCGGCCGGCACGATCGGTCCTGACTTCACCCCCAACATGTACGCGTACCAGCAGGCGTTCGCACTCGCGAACTTCAACTACGGATCGGCGATCTCCTTCGCTCTCGGCGGGATCGTGTTCGTCGGCGTCTACGCCTTCCTGTTCTTCACTCGCAAGCGGAGGAGCTTTCTGTGATGAGTGACCGCTCCCTGGCCGGCGCCCGCCGCCGGCCGTCACGCCACCTCCCGCTGCAGGTGCTCCTCGGCTTTCTGGTCGTGTATTTCCTGGTGCCGTTCTGGTGGGTCATCGTGAACAGCTCCAAGGACGCCCCCGGACTGTTCGGGGGCGGCAACACCTTGTGGTTCGCCGACCACATCGACTATCTCGGCAACCTGCGGCAGTTGTTCACCTACGACAATGGCATCTACGGCAGGTGGATCCTCAACTCCACCCTGTACGCGATCGCGGGCGGGGCCGGGGCCACGGTTTTGTCCGTCATGGCCGGCTACGGATTCGCCAAATACCGCTTCGCCGCCAGGCGTTTCTCCTTCGCCCTCGTGCTCGGCGCGTTGATGGTGCCCGCGACGGCCTTGGTGATTCCTACCTTCATGATGTTCTCGCAACTGGGGTTGACCAACACGATCTGGGCGGTGATCCTGCCCTCACTGCTCAACCCGTTCGGCGTTTATCTGATGCACGTATATGCGCGTGACGCGGTCCCCGACGAGATCCTGGACGCGGCGCGGGCCGACGGGGCGGGGGAGATCCGGACGTTCGTCCAGGTCGCCTTTCCGCTGATGCGGCCGGCGGTGGTCACGGTGCTGCTCCTGTCCGCCGTGGCCTCCTGGAACAACTACTTCCTGCCCCTCGCCATGCTCTCCGACAACCGCCTCTTCCCCGTCACCGTCGGGCTCGGCATGTGGCAGGGCATCGCCTCGGCCAACAACGCGGGCAGCACGTCCCTCTGGAGCCTCATCATCCTGGGCGCGCTCGTGTCGGTCATCCCGCTCGTCATCGCCTTCTTCACGCTTCAGCGACACTGGCGCGGCGGCCTGTCCGTCGGCGGCCTGAGATAGGGCCTCAGAACAGGGATGGCTCGTAGACCAGGTGTCCGGTGACCTGGTGCGGCACGAGTTCGAGGCGGAGCCCGGGCAGCCCGTCCGCGTGCAGCGGGCGGGCCCTGGTTGAGGACGTTCCAGCTTTGACGAGGTGTTCACCTCACTCGGTGCTCGCATCATCATGACGCCCGTTCGTGCGCCGCGAGCCAACGCGATAGCCGAGCGTTGGGGCGGCACCGTTCGAAGGGAATGCACCGATCGGCTGCTGATCTACGGTGAAAACCATCTCCGCCGCGTCCTGCGGACACACGAGCGGCATGACAACCGGCACCGTCCCATCGCTCACGAGACCGTCGACCGCCTCAACCATCACACACCCCGGCTGCACCCAGCGATCTCGATCAGGTCCGCCTGCAACGCCGGCAGACACTCGACGGTCTGATCAACCAGTACCGGCGGGCCGCACAGACGTGGCGGATAACCGCAGGCCAGAGGTCGCATCCGGGTTTTCGCACCCCCACACGCATCGTCGCCGCCGTACCACTAACCGGATCCTCCGCTCGCGGCATGCGACCTCGTGTCGCACCTTGTCATAGCGGGCGGCGCAGCCCGTCCAGCACGAGGGTGATGACATCGTCGGCCTCGGCTCGCCAACCGGGGCGGTCATGGGCCGCACCGATGCCGTGCAGTGCCATCATGACGGCACCGGCATCCACGTCGTCGCGGACGGCGCCGTCCTTCACAGCGGCGGCCACCAGGTCGGTGACAGCCTGCTCCAGCGCCCGGCTGCCCTCGGCGAGGACGCCCGAGCGATCGGCCATGAGCGTGGCCAGCGTCCGGGCCAGGCCCTGATGGGCATCCATGTGGTCGACCATGCCGCGAAGGAAGGTTGCCAAAGCCTCCGCCGCGGGCAGCGTGGCCTGTAGCTGGCGGGCGCGGTTGCTCAGCGCGGCGACTTCCCCGTGGTAGACCGCCTCGGCCAGTGCCTCCCGGGTGGGGAAGTGGCGGTACAGCGTGCCGGTGCCCACCCCGGCCAGGCGGGCGAAGTCGTCGAAGCGCAGGTCGAAGAAGTCGCCGGCGTCGAAGACCTCTCGTGCCTTGGCGATCAGGACATCGCGGTTGCGTTGGGCGTCGGCCCGCAGCGGCTTGTCGGCGGTCATGCGCTACCTCGCGTTGACAAATGGAGATGACCTCCATATTTTCAAAGTGGAGATGGTCTCCAAATCGATGGTACCCCACGGAGGTGCAGGGTGAAGATCCTGATGTTCGGCCGAGGCGTGATCGCCACCATCTACGGCTGGGCCCTGCGACAGGCGGGACATGACGTCGAGTTCTACGTCCGGCCGGGTCGCGCGGCGACGTACGGGGACGCGGTGGACCTCGACCTGTTCGATACGCGGCGGCGGGTGTGGGGGTGGCGTGTCGTCGAGAAGTGGCCGGTGCGCTACCGCGAGGCGCTGGAGCCGGACCACGACTTCGACCTGATCGTGCTCAGCGTGCCCCACCACCGCCTCGCAGGCGCGACGGCCTTCCTGTCCCCGCGTGTCGGCCAGGCCACGGTGCTGATCTTCGGCAACATCTGGACCGAGCCGCTCGCCGCGATCGGCGCACTCCCCGCCGACCAGGTCGCCTGGGGCTTTCCCCAAGCTGGTGGCGGTTTCGGCGCGGACGGCGTACTCCGTGGAGGGCTGCTGCCGTCGGTCATCTTCGGCACCCTCGGCCAGCCCCCGACCGACCGGGAGCGGGCCGTGCGCCAGGCGTTTCGCGAGGCCGGGCTCCGGATCAAGGAGCAGCCTGACTTCCGCGGCTGGCTGTGGGTCCATTTCGTGTCGGATGCCGGCCTGTTCTCGCAGGGCCTGCGGCTGGGTTCCCTGTCCAAGCTGGCCGGGTCGACGAGCGACTTCCGCGAGGCGCTGCTGGCCGGCCGCGAGCTGCTGCCGCTTCTCCAGGCGCGCGGCCTCGACCTGCGACGTCACCGGGGCGGTGTGCTGCTGTTCCGGGCGCCCACCTGGCTGATGGCCCCCGTGCTCGCCTGGCTGACTGCTCATGTCACGCCGCTGCGCGTGAATTTCGCGGCGCACTCCGACCCCGACGCCGAGGAGCCGAGTGAGGTCTGCCGGGACACCCTGGCCGAAGCACGACGGTTGGGCATCTCGGTACCGCGACTGGAAGCGGCGGAACCGAACTTCGCTCGTGAGGGGACGGGTCGAGTCTGAATCCACCGATGTTGTCGGTCCCGGTGGTCCATCGCGGTTGCTTGGTCCGCCGCATCCCAGAGCCGAAGCCGGTCGCACCGGTCGACCGACTGCCGTTCACACATGGCTTTTCGCTGTCCAGCCTCTATCGCCGGTCCGTGACGTCGTGGAAGGAAAAGTCATGACTGCCGCCGAGAAGCACGAGTTCCCCATGGCCCATACGTGCCCGTTCGCGCCGCCGCCGGCGTACGAAGAGATCCGCGAGGAAGAGCCGGTCTCGCGGGTTCGTCCGCCCGACGGCGGGTGGGCCTGGGCGGCCTCACCGGGCGGTGGTGTCGAGTACGGCCTTCAATGACGCTTCGAGGAGGTCCACGCCGGTGTGGAGTTCGTCGTCGCTGATCGTGAGGGGCGGGGCGATGCGGAAGATGCCGCCCATCCCGGGGAGCTGGACGATGTTCATGTGCAGCCCCCGTTCGAGACAGGCCGAGGTGACCGCTTTGCCCAGCGCGTCGGCGGGGGCCTTGCTCTTCTTGTCCCGGACCAGCTCGACGCCTTGCAGCAGGCCACGGCCGCGTACGTCGCCGACGACCTCGTAGGCGTCGCGAAGCGCCAGCAGTCGCTCGGTGAGCTGGCCGCCCAGCCGAGCGGCGCGCTCGACGAGGCCGTCCCGGTCGATGACGTCGAGGACGGTCAGCGCGACGGAGGCGGCCAGCGGGTCGGAGACGTGCGTGGTGTAGAAGAGGAACCCCCGCTCGTGGCAGACCTGCTCGATCTCGGCGGTCGTGACGACGGCCGCTACGGGCAGCCCGGCGCCGAGGGTCTTGGACAGCGTCAGGACGTCGGGGGTGACGCCGTCGCGCTCGAACGCGTACATCGTGCCGGTGCGGCCGAGACCGGTCTGCGCCTCGTCGAGGATGAGCAGCATCCCGCGCTCCTCGCACATCTCCTTGAGACGGCGCAGGTAGCCGGGCGGTGGGTCGATGATCCCGCCCGAGGACAGGACGGGCTCGACGAGGCAGGCGGCCAGGCTTCCGGCGGACTGCTGGTCGACCAGGGCGAAGCCGTAGGCCAGCTCGGCCTCCCAGTCGTAGGACCCGTCGGAGTGCCGGAACGGCGAACGGTAGGCATTCGGCGTGGGCAGCGCGAGGTTCCCCGGGGCGGGCGGACCGTAGCCGCGCCGCCCGGCCGAGAACGTCGCGGAGGCCGCTGCCTGGGTCATGCCGTGCCAGGAGCGGTCGAACGAGACGATCTCATACCTGCCCGTGCACAGCTTGGCCATCTTGATCGCGGCCTCGTTCGCCTCGGCGCCCGTGGTGAGCAGCAGCATCTTGCCCAGCGTGGCGGGCAGGGTCGCGGTGAGCCTGCCCGCCAGCTCCACCACCGGGGCGCTGAGCATGCCGCTGTAGAGGTGGTCGAGCGACGCCACCGCCGACGACACCGTCGCCACGATGTCCGGGTGCGCGTGCCCGAGGATGGCGCTCATCTGCCCCGAGGTGAAGTCGAGGATCGGCGTGCCCTGGCGGTCATAGACGTACGCGCCGCGGGCCCGTTCGATGACCCTCGGGGTGAAGCCGACTCCGTAACGGATCAGAACGCGGTCCGCCTCGTCCCAGAACGTCGTGTCCATCGCCCATCCTCCCTGACCGCGCCCGGCGACGACGCCGAACGGCTCGCTCGATGCCATCGTCGATCATCGGCAGGCATCACGCCAGTTCCACCCCGGCGGCCCGCCCGCTGGTCCGCGTGTTGTGGCTTCGGCTTGGCGGTCCTCGAGTCTGGCGGCCGCCTGCGCCCGCGGGCGTGGGGTTGCCTCAGAGGGTGGGGGTCTGGTCCGGTGCGCAGCGAGTTGGTGTAGCCGAGGCCGCGCCGGCGCGCCGATGAGTCCGGCGCCGGCGTCGTCGCTGGGGTGCCTCGCGTCGGGATGTCCTGCCTGGCGGTCGGTTCACCCTGCGCGGCGGCCTGATCGAACACCTCCTCACCGCACCTTGACGCGCGCCCCATCGGTGACCGGCCGCGGCACCGCCTCGGGCTCATGCAGCGACCCGCCGTGCGCACGACTGCCGGTCACGGACGCCGCTCCTGATCATCGGCGCGCCTCAGAGCCTGCCGGCGCCCGGGTCATCAGTGAACTGCTGTGTCCGTGCCGCCAGCAGCGCCGCACCGCCAAGGGTGAGTTCGAGGCCGAGGTAGGCCCAGTAGGAGCGATCCGTCCGGGGCCGGTCGACCGCCAGCGCGGCCAGCCGGACCGCTGCCGCGCCGAGCCACGTCACCGCCACGGCGGCGTTCGCCTGCGGGGTGTCGCGGACCAGCGCCCATCCGCCGAGCGCGGCAAACGTCCCGCCGAGGCCGGCCCGTATCTCCGCTCGGCCCCGCGCCTCACTCGCATCGATCTTGAGGTTCGCGCCGACGCTCTCGGGCATGAGCACACCGGCCATGCCAGAAAGCAACAATGCCCCGCTGCTGACTCGTCCAAGACTCATGCCGTGACCGTACACAAGCGATCGGGACACCGGGCCGGCCCGCCACGCGCGCCACAGCGCGCCGACCGCCGACAGCGCGAGGTCGGCGCGGCGGGCGACGTCCTCCCCGGCCTGCGGGCCCAGGTGCTACGGCACCTGTCCGCCGCCGACCTGCCCGACCTGCTCGATGACGGCCATCTGGTCATGGCCGCGGTCCACCAGGAGATCCGCCGCCCCGCCGAGCCCGCTCCCGGCCCCGGCGGGTACCTGTCCTGCTCACCGGCCACGACCACGGCCTCCTCCACGTAGGTTTCGCCGAGGCGTGGACACACTCTTGCCGGTGCCCGACGGATCCGTCACTCAGCCGCCGGCCGATGTCACCTCCGCGCCTCGGAGGTATTGCCGTGTGCAAGCGAGGGCCATCGGTCCGCGGCCCACTCCGGCCAGCCCAGCCACCCCGGTGGCGGACCGGGGATGTCGCCGCCGCCGAGTTCGGCGGCATCTGGTGCCTGGAACTGCTTGCGCCATTTGTCGATGTCCGCTTCGCTCATCGGAAATGTCGTGTGCGGTGCGGTTGCCTGGCGGTGGGCGATCCGGGCGCGTTGGACGTCCTTGTCGATGGGCAGGTAGATGACTTGGCAGGCTGCCCCGGCTGATGTTGCCAGCCAGCGCAGTGCCGACCGTTCGTCGCGGCTCCAGAGCCCGAAGTCGAGCACGACGTTGGTGCCCAGTTGCAGCGCCTGCAGGGCTAGTGTGATGAGCCGTCCTTCCAGGATGTCGCGCTTGCCGTCGGGCTGCGACCCGTCGAACAGGGAGATCATCCACTCGTCCGGGGTCAGCCGCAGCGCGCGGTGCGCCGCGGCGAGTTCTTCGGCCCGGGTGGTCTTTCCGGCGCCGGGGAGCCCGACCATCAGGAGAAGCTTGGGTTCGGACTGCACGTCATGGTTCGGCTTCGCTTTCGCGGTGGCTGCGGCCGGCTTGTCGGCGACGGCGAGGAATGCCTCGGACGCGCGAGGGAAAGGATCTTGGTGCGTTGGATGGAACTGCTGCGACATGGATTTGCTCCCCGGATCACGCGGGACGATCCGGCAGCACAGCGAGACACGCGATTGGGCTGCCGGCGGGACACTGATCCGGCGGTACGCCCTGGCACTGACCCAGCGGGGCAGGCAATGAGGCCGCGGTTTACGGCAACCGCGATACCGCCGCTAAGCGGCGGCGCGGATGTTCATAGCGGCGATGCAATCCATGCCGCCACAATACCCGACAGCACCAGCCTGGTCGTCGACCGCGGCCGCGATCGGTGACCGTTCGGGCCTGCCACCGATCCGTGCAGCGGCTCCAAGTCGTCCTCATCGTCGTCGACGTCGTCGGTGTCCACCGCGTTGAGGGGCCCATTCCTGGGTCCAGTGACATCCCAGAACGGGTGCACGGACCGGTCTCCGCGCGCGTGAGCACACTCCGGCCGGCCCTCCGCTCGGGTTCGTGCCATCAGCCGCAAAGTAGCTGTCAGGAACCAGGAGCTCGGGCGGCTTGACATTAAGCCGTTGGCGAGCGACGCGACCTGTGGAACATCCTCGCCGTCGTTACGACGCTGGGGCGGCGCCGAGACGCACCCATCCGGCGAGACATAGTGGGCTTGATCTTCGGCCAGCCGGGTCACGGCCGGGGCGATCTCTTCGGGGTGGCACTACGTCCTAGAACGGCTGCGATGTCACCCACCAGCTTGACCGATCGCACGATGCGGGAGGTGCTGGGTGTGGCGTCCCCGGCGGGAAGGATGCGGATGGGATCGTCGCAGCTGCGCCCTGCGTACAAGATCACCTCGTAGCGGGAGAGGTTCCTGACCGGCTGGCCGCCGCTGCTGCCGGGCAACGCGGTGCAGCGGTTGATCGTGCCGGTAGTCAGCTTCGGCGTGCTGTAGTCCGGATAGCCATATACGCAGACGGAGCCGGTCTTGCACGCGGAGGCGTAGATAGTGGCGGCTGTTGCGGTTGTGGTGGCCGACGTCATGGACATGGTGACAACTGCGAGGATCGCAGCGGCGGAGCCTGCGAAGCGCATGTTCTCTTCAAGCGCCACCACCAGACTCACAGATCCTTCGAGTAGCAAGATCAAGGTTGAAGGAGAACCAGGAGATGGGCGACGCGTTCATCCCCAAGGCGAATGCGCTCCTGAGCCGCTGGCGCAGGGTCGCGTTCGCGACCCCGGAGGCCCTGCGTGCCCAGCCCAAGGGCACTCGGCTGTCCCGGGTCGCCACCCCGCTCCGCCCTGCGACTCTCGCCTGGCCGAGCACTGGGGCCACGCCCACGACGTCGCCGATCCTCTCGGCATCCCTTATCCCGAGGGTGCCCGCCTGCGCCACATCGCCTGCCTAGGGCACCGCACCCTGCCTCACGCCTTCTACGAGCAGGGCATCGAGGGCGGCCCCCTCTAACTGCGAGCTAACCTCCCCCGATGGGCGCTTCGGCGACCCTGCCGCGCCTTCCACGATCATCGGCCCCACCGCCGAGTTCTGCCGCGTCGGCGCCCGCCGCCGGTCGCTTGCCGACACGACGCTGAAGGCGAGCGGCCCGTACGCGGCATTCGCCGTCCACACCCCTATGACGGTGCCGGGCGGGGCACCTGTCCCGGCCCGTCAACACCTCTGCGCCCAGCGCCCTGACGCGGAGAGGTGTTCAGCGGACATGGCGGGTAGTGGTAGGGGTTCCACTTGATTCCCGCACGCCGAGGAGCGTATCGATGGTGAGCCAGGTAGAGATCGAACGCAAGTACGATGTCGAGGGCGCGATCACGATCGAGGACCTGGCCGGTCCCGACGTCACGGTGGACGAGCCGCACACGTGGCGGCTCGTGGCCGACTACGTCGACACCCCTGACCTCGCGCTGGCCAGGCACGGCGTCACGCTGCGCCGTCGCGAGGGTGGCCAGGATGCAGGGTGGCATCTCAAGTTGCCGCTGGTCAAGGGGGGCAGGCGGGAAGTGCACGCACCGCTGGGGGCGGGCGTGCCCGCCGGGCTGGCCGGTCTCGTGGCGGCGTTCGTCCGCGGGCGCGAGCTCGTACCGGTCGTCACCCTGGAGACCGATCGCACCGCGCGCACGCTGCACGACCGCGACGGTGTGGCCTTGGCCGAGGTCAGTGACGACGTGGTGGAGGGTCGGCGGCTGACGGGCGGCCGGGATCGGCGGCCGGTGTCGTGGCGCGAGATCGAGGTGGAACTGATCGACGGGCCCGCCGACGTACTGGACAGCCTGGAGCGGAAGCTGCACGAGGCGGGGGCGGTCACCTCGTCGTCGCCGTCCAAGCTGGCGCGGGTGCTGGGCGACGAGCTGGCTCCCGGGTCCGGCCGCGGCGGGCGCGGTGCCGGGGCGGCGCTGATGGCGTACCTGGAGCAGCAGCGCGGGCAGGTGCTGGCTCATGACCCGCTGGTGCAGCTGGCCGATCACGACGATGACACGGTGCACAAGATGCGGGTGGCGGTGCGGAGAATCCGCAGCGTCCTGCGTACGCACGCGCGCCTGCTTGACGGCGGGCGGGTCGCGGGGCTGGAGGCGGAGCTGAAGTGGCTGGCCGGCGAGCTCGGCACGGTACGCGACCTCGAGGTGCTCGCGGCCCGGTTCGACCGCCACCTTGCCGAGCGTGGCATGGAGGGTCGGCCGGGACGGGAGAGCCTGGATCGGCTGGCCGCGGAGGAGCGCGAGGCCAGACGCTCGCTCAAGCGCACTCTGCGTGGCCCCCGCTACTTCGCCGTGCTGGCCGCTCTCGACGACTTCATCGCGGACCCGCCCTTGCGCGGACGGGCCCGCCGCAAGGCTGCCCGGGTGCTGCCCGGTCTGCTGGCGGGTAGCTGGCGCAAGGTACTGTCCAGGTACGGCCAGGCCGAACACCTTCCCGAGGGCGCCGAGCGCGACCAGATGCTGCATTCCACCCGCAAGGCCGCCAAACGCGCCCGCTACACCGCCGAGGCCGCCGCCGACATCGTGGGCAAACCCGCTAGGAAGATTGCCAAACAGGCGGAGAAGCTCCAGGAGACCCTCGGCAGTCGCCAGGACGCGCTGGTCGCGCAGGACTGCCTGACTCGGCTCGGCACCCGCCCCGGCCTGTCGGCGGAGGACGCGTTCACCCTCGGACTCCTCCTCGACGCCGAACGCGAAGAAGCCTCCCAAACGCGGCACGACCTCACTCCGGTCCTGGACAAGGCCACCAAGCGGATGCGTACGCTCGAGAATCGCTGACCGGCGATCACCGGTCGGATCCCGGCGCGACGTGGCGTGGGACGGCGGCGAGCGGTCATGCCCGTCGCAGCGGCAGGCCCTGATGGTTGAGGGAGACCACGATACGGTAGGCGTCATCTGCCTGCCGGTGGAGCAGGTAAGACGACGACAGACGGACGAGTTCGCCCCCGTCGATGCGAGGCGCCGTCCATTCGGTGCGGACGAGCAGATACCGGTCGTCTGTGGGCTTGATCCGGTTTGACGGACATCCGAGATCAGGGGTTCGTCCCCGGAAGGATGTCCATGATGGAGATAAGCCGCGTCCTCGCCGCTCGTTCACCGCCGGAGTTCAAGGCCGAGATCGTCGAGCCCATGAGGGCAGGGAGGTTCCCGTCTCGGTCTCGGATCAGATAGCGCGCCCGGCGGCCCGCATCGTCCCCATCGCCAGATTCTTTATCGCCTGGGTGACCCAGTTCGCGCTCCGGTGGGTGGTGGTGCCGAGCACGTCACCTACTCGGGCTGCTTCCGGAATTACAGAATTTCGGAAGCACGGGGTAGTGTCGAACATACCGAGGTCTTTTCGAGCGTTGGCATTCAGGTCTGCGTCGCCCCCGGCGAACCACTCACCGCGGCCCTCCTCTTGGGGCTGGACAGGTCAGACGACCATGACGCCAACACTTGTTTCTCAGTCTGTACCGTTGAGCTCCGCCTCGTCCGCGATGCCTCGGGTCGATTCTGAGCTACGGCTCAGTCTCCACCCGGTGCTGGAGCGGCCAGCCGTGGTGAACGGGGCCTGGTGGCCCTACTCCCGCGACGCGGCCGCCGAACTACCCGATCTCATCGCCGCCGTCGACCAGCGGCTGCAGCGGACCACGCTGCTGGTAGGCGTGCATCGGGACGCGTGGCGGCGCATCCCACGTCGGATCCCGGCACGTGGACGGACGGTCCGCATCGGTGGGTTCCGGCATGGCGACCCGCACGTGATCGTTCTGTTCTTCGCCTCCGACGAGCCGGTCGCCCTGCTGATCATCCCGCCGGACACCGCCGTCGGACCTGCCGAGGACGCGCTCAAGCTCACCGCCCAGAACACCGCCGACTTGACCGACGATGCCATCTTCGCCCTCGCGCACCTGCCGTCCGATCCCGCTCTCCGCGCGACAGCCGACAGCGTGGCCCGCTGGGAGAGCGAGAGCGGCTCGGTCAGCGGGCAGGAGGCGCGGCACTCCATCAGACGGCCATCAGCTCCGGCGTAACCCACGTACCGTCCGCCGACCTGATCGAGCCGGTTCAGCCACGGCAGACCCGGCGGCGGGTTCAGCTTCTCCAAAGGGGAGACTTCCATGACCGCCATCAACACCGCGCCACTTGGCGGGGTCGACCCTTCAACGCCGACCACCGTCCACCTGTCGGGCGAGATCGACATCTTCACCAGTGCGGCGCTTCGCCGGCAACTGATGAGCACGCTGCAGTACAGCACGAGCCTGCTCATCCTCGACCTGTCGAAGGTGTCGTTCTGCGACGCCAGCGGCTTGGCCGTCCTGGTCGGCATCCAGCGCCGCGCCCGGTCGATGGGCATCACCGTGGCCCTGACCGCGCCCCGCCCGTTCATGTCCCGGCTGCTGCGCATCACCGGCCTGGGCCGCGGCCTACCGATAGTGGCGTGAGCGGGGTGCGCATCATGTGGGGCTCAAGAACTCGATTCAATCTCCAGCGCAGCGCCTGTAGGGCGGGTCGAGTTCGGCTGAGGCGGTCTTGAACAGGTACTCGGCGCGGGTAGGACAGGCGGCCGCGTCCGGTGACGGGACAGATGTCGGCTGCGGCGGGCGCGCGTCGCCCGGAGGTGGGGGCACGGCGGTCGGCGAGGAAGACCGGACCGGTCTGGCGGCCTTGGAGCAGTGTGCCTGCCGATAATTACATCCGCCCAGGTCATGGCCATGTGGGGGCTCGTGTGGCGGCGCGGGCTCCAGCCACCAAGAAGGCAATCGCGTGCGGCATGATGATCGGCCGTGCTCCTTCGTCTGGCCTATCTCACCGTCACGAACACGTTCGCCGCACTGCGCCGTTCTCGCCGCCCTCCTGACCTCGTTGCCCCGCGAGGTCTTCGCGCTCGGCCAGGTCTCCCTCCCCGGGCCGCGAGCCGTCAATCCGCCTGGACCATCTACCGCAGCGGACTGCCGACGGGGACGGGAGCGTCCCCGAGATCGGGTACGGAGAGACGCTCGCCGCCGCGAAGGGCCGATTCCTGCGCGATCAGGCCGGGCAGAGTGAAGCGGGCGGCGGCCCATGCATTGACCGTCGGCAGGGTGCCGGCCTCGACGGCGCGTACGAAATCGTCGACCAGGAGCTGATGGCTCCCCTCGTGTCCGTTCGGCGCCGCCTCGAACTCGGCGGGCAGACGTACGACCTCCTCGTCGTGCACCGGAGCGTGCCCCGACACGAACGCCGGGCGCAGCGACGGTGCGACATCGGCGAGCAGGGGATCATCGAGGCTCAAGGTCGGTCGGGACTCGATCAGTTCGGACACGTCTTTCGCCCCGTTCTTGTCCTGCCAGATCGAGGTCGTGGCCAGTTGCTCGAAGCTGCCCTCGGTGCCGAAGAATCTGAACCGGCTCTCGCGGGTCCGTGACGGGTAGCCCACCCGCCGGAACTCGTTGATCCGCATCGAGCCGCCACCGGCGAGTTCGAACAGCGCGGTCATGTTGGAGAAGTCGTTGCCGAACATGCTGACCTCGGTGTCGAAGACACCGTCGCCTCTTTCGTCGTGAACGCCGATGCAGCTGACGCTCACGGCATGGCTCGGGATCGCCCCGAGCACTCCGCCGATGGAGTGGGTCGGGTACCACATGGGCGGGTAGCTGGCCGTCGCCTTCCAGCCTTCACCGCCGCTGAAGCGGTACGCGTCGTAGAAGCCGAGATCCATGTCGTGCAGGTAGTCTCCCTCGGCGTAGAAGACCCGGCCGAACTCTCCTGCGGCGAGCTTCTGCCGCGCGAAGATGGTGGCAGGGTTGTAGTAGCTGGTTTCCCCCATCATGTACGTCAGGCCCGTCTCGCGTACCGCGTCGATGATCGAGGAGATCTCCTCCCGCGACACCGCCATCGGCACCGCCGAGAAGACGTGCTTGCCGGCCCGCAGGGCCTGCACGACGAGCAGCCCGTGCGTCCAGCGCTGCGTGAAGATGGCGATCGCGTCGATCGACGGATCGGCCAGCATGGCGCCGAAGTCAGGGCGTGTGCCGGCCAGGCCCCAACCTTCGACCAGCTTCTCCGCGCGACCTTCGATCTCGTCCGTCGCGTACACATGGGAGATGCCGGGGTGGAGGTGGAAGAGGGAGGCGAAGTGGGCCGAGAACTGCCCCGCTCCGACCATGCCGAGGCTGAATGCCATGATGACGCCCCTTACTGAGCTCGGCGAACCGCTGTGGTAGCGACATGAGCGTTCCGTGCTGGTTTGCACGTGCCGGTGACTGCACCGCTCTCGGGAACGAGCACCAGGGTGGCCTGCTGATTGCCCATCGGCGTCGCTGCCGACAACGCCCAACGACCTTCGAAATCGCTCATGCTCGGGAGCGTATCACCCTTTCTCCACCATGCGGTGAACTATCGTGCTATCGTACTTCATCTACTGATGAAGAAAGGCTGGGAGGATGCGTGTAGTGGGGTCGATGTCGTGGTGTACGAGCGCGACGACGTGCAGCGTCGTCCGCAGGGCATCAGCCTGCACTGTGACGATCGGGCGATGACGGCGCTGTGCGCGTGCCTGCCGCCCGCGCATATGGCGATGGTGGAGGCCGCCACCGGTGGTCTGCGCAAGAACACCCAGTTCGTCACCAAGGTTGCGCGCGCCCACCCGCCATCGCCGCGTGCGCCTGGTGGAGCTGGCGAATCCTGAAGGCGGGAGTACCCGCGTGAACACAGCGGTACGACGCCGGGCGCCAGCGCTCACGCAGCACAGACGACCAGGGCCCAGGCCCTGTACCCGATGAGGGAGGCAGTCCTGTCTGCCTCCACAAGCATCAAGGCCACCGTCAGCCGGTGACCTCCGCGGGGCGATTGCCGCAGGGCACCCGACGGCCGACACCGGGCCCGGCCAGGCCCGACCGCCCAGCTGGCCTGGGTGGACAAGGAAGGAGACAGCGCCCATGCTAAAGATCATTGCTCTCGAAGAGCACCTGGTCACGGCGGGGATCTTCGAGGCGTGGCGGACGGTGCCGGAAACCTGGCAGTTGTATGGGGCCGCCACGGGCCGCCCGGACCTCATCGACCGGCTTTTCGACCTGGGTGAGGCCCGGCTGGCGGACATGGACGACCAGGGCATCGACGTTCAGGTGCTGTCGGTGACACCGCCCGGGGTCCAGAGCCTCGGCGCGGCAAGGGCGGTCCCGCTCGCGCGGGAGGCCAACGACGCTGTCGCCGCAGCCGTCCGCGCCCACCCCGGCCGCTTCGAGGGATTCGCGACACTGCCCACCCCGGACCCCCGTGCGGCCGCTGAGGAACTGCGGCGGGCGGTCACCGGCCTCGGCCTCAAGGGCGCCATGATCCATGGCCGGACCGGGTCGAGGAACCTCGACCATCCCGACATGACACCGATCTGGGAGGCGGCCGCGGAGCTACGCTGCCCGATCTACCTGCACTCCCAGTTCCCCGACGCTCCTGTCCGTGACGCCTACTATTCGCATTTGGGGACCGTCGCCGACAAAGTCTTCGCAGGTCCCATGGTCGGATGGCACTACGAGACCGGACTGCAGCTGCTGCGGCTGGTGCTGGCGGGGACTTTCGACCGGTTCCCGACCCTGCAGATCATCACCGGGCACTGGGGTGAGGTCGTGCTGTTCTACCTCGACCGGATCACCCAGACCCAGTCCTGGACCGGACTGTCCCTGCAGCGGCCGATCGGCGACTACTTCGCGCGCAACGTCTCCTACACCGGCAGCGGGATCCTCAGCGAACGTTACCTGCACTGGACCAAGGAGGTGGTCGGCATCGACCGCATCCTCTACGCCACCGACTACCCCTTCATCGATGCCGGCAACGCCCACGACTTCCTCGACGACGCGGCCCTCACCGCAGCCGAGCGTGAAGCCGTCGCACACGGCAACTGGGAGCGCCTCACCGCCCATCTCGGCTAGCGTCCTGCAACTCACGATCGGAGTGACCGACAGCATGACGACGAAGCGTTACACCTCCCCGGACCCCGAGCTCGACAGCTACTACGGCGACCTGGCAGCCAAGGACCTGCAGCCGCTGTGGGAACTGGGCGAAATGTTTACCTCCGAACCCAAGGCCGCCGCTGTCCCGCATCGATGGCGGGCCGCCGACCTCCACGAGCTGGCCGGCCGCGCCGGGGACCTCGTCCCGATCGAACGGGGAGGCGACCGCAGGGTCATCGGGTTGGCCAACCCCGGTCTGGGCGGTGCGCCCTTCATCGCGCCGTCGTTGTGGGCCGGGGTGCAATTCCTCATGCCCGGTGAGCTGGCGCCGCCCCACCGCCACACCGCAGCGGCCCTGCGGTTCATTCTCGGTGGCCGTGGCGCCTACACCGTGGTCGATGGCGACTCCATTCCGATGACGCCCGGCGATCTGGTGCTCACGCCGGGATGGACCGTGCACGAGCATCACCATCCGGGCGACGAGCCGATGGTCTGGCTCGATGTGCTGGACTTGCCGCTGGTGATCGGTCTTGACGCACTATTTTTCGAACAGCGCCCTGGCAACCCCGAGCAGCAGTGTCCACCGCGCTCGGCGTCGGAGATGCTCTACGGGCAGAGCGCGGGCTTGGTGCCGGTCGGGAACCAGACGCCGGCGTTCGATGGCCCGTCCTCGCCCCTGACGGTGTACCGATGGATCGACACCGACGCTGCCCTGGACGCGCTGTTGGAGGCGACGTCGGCCGACGAGGGCACCGTGAGGTTTCGGGACCCGACACGTGCCCGTGACGTCATGCCGACCTTGCGCTGTGAAATGACACGGATGCGTGCCGGTGCGACCGGCTGCACCCAGCAGCAGACCGGATCGCAAGTGGTCACCGTCCTCAACGGCAGCGGCCGAGCGCGGCTGGCCGAGCACGACTTCGACCTGGAGGCGGGAGACATCTTTGTCGTCCCCTCCTGGGTGCCGTGGCAACTGAGCGCCGACACACAGCTCGACGTCTTCGTGACCAGCGACGCTCCGGTACTGGAGGCGCTGGCGCTGTTTCGCCGCGACCAGGTCGAGGCATCCCGATGATTCTGCTCAGCGTCGGTGACGAAAAGCACGGCGATTCGGTCGTAGCTTTGGTCGCGCCGGGGGAGCTCGTCGACCTGCGCCCGCTGATCGGACGCGGCTGGCCGGACTTGGGTCTCAGCCCGATGAGATGGCTCCTGCACGTCACCGGCGGCGTGCCGAGGTTCGAAGCCAGAGACCTGGAGCAGCTGCCCCGGATACCGCTGGACAGCGTGACCATCGCCCCTGTCGTGCCCGACCCCTCGAAGATCATCGCAGCGCCCGTCAACTACCGAGACCACCAGGCCGAAATGCGAGCCGAACATCAGATCGCGGGCCTGGGCGTGTTTCTGAAAGCGCCGACCTCGGTGCTCGGGCACCAGGGTTCGATCCGGCTGCCCTACACCGATCGCCGGTTCGACCAGGAAGGCGAACTGGCCGTCGTGATCGCACGGCGTGCGCGCAACATCTCGGTGAACGACGCGGCCGAGGTGGTGGCGGGATATACGTGCCTGCTCGACATCACGATGCGCGGGGGTGAAGACCGTTCCACACGCAAGTCCTTCGACACCTTCACACCCATGGGGCCGCAACTGGTCACCCCCGACGAGGTCGGCGACCCGACATCGCTGCGGCTGCGGACCACCGTCAACGACACGGTGCGCCAGGACGCCGCGATCGCGGACCTGATCTGGGATGTGCCCCGCCTCATCAGCTACGCCTCCTCGGTGATGACCTTGCTTCCCGGCGACGTGATCAGCACCGGCACCCCCGCCGGTGTCGGGCCCCTCACCGACGGGGACCGCGTCAGCGTGGACATCGACGGTGTCGGCACGCTGAGTGTGTCCGTCAGCGCGGACGCGGCGATCGCGTGCCCCACCCGTGGGGCCGGCCACGGCCCACAGCCTCCCGCCCAGATAACCCCCGGGTCGCGCGCGGAATGCGCTGCGCCCCCGACCGGCACGACTCAACCGGCCTCGGATAATGCCGACCGGCCGCCGACGCAGATCTCTCCTGAGACCGGGCGTCGATGACGAGATTTCCCCTTGAGGGTGTGCGTGTGCTGGAACTCGGCAATTACATCGCCGCACCCACCACCGGACGCATGCTGGCCGACTTCGGTGCCGAGGTCATCAAAGTCGAACGCCCCGGCAGCGGCGACGAATTGCGGCGGTGGCGGCTCTACGCCGGCACCACCTCGATGCTGTTCCGCACCATCAACCGCAACAAGAAGTCCATCGTTGTCGACCTGAGAACCGAGGCCGGGCAGCACGATGTCCGCACGTCGGCCACACAGTGCGACATCGTGCTGGAAAACTTCCGGCCCGGCACACTGGAGAAGTGGGGCATCGGCGTCGACGCGCTCAACGCTGCAAATCCGACGCTGATCTTCGTGCGTATTTCAGCGTTCGGTCAGACCGGGCCGATGGCCACCCGTCCCGGATTCGCCGCCGTGGCCGAGGCATACGGCGGACTTCGCGAACTCGTCGGTGAGCAGGACCGGCCGCCGGTGCGAGTGGGGGTGTCGATCGGTGACTCGATCGCTGGGCTCTACGGCGCGTTCGGCGCGGTGATGGCGCTCCTTGATCGGCAACGACACCCCGGCAAGTCAATTCCTTTGCAAGATCGGATCATCGATGTCGCACTGAACGAATCGATCTACTCGATGATGGAGTCGCTGGTTCCCGACTACCTGGCCTACGGAGTGCAACGACACCGCACCGGTGGACGCATGGAGGGCATCGCGCCATCCAACGCCTACCTGTGCGCGGACGCCAGATCGGTTGTCATCGCCGGCAATTCCGACGCCATCTTCCAGCGATACATGACCGTCATCGGCCGTCCGGATCTGGCTGCCGATCCCGAATTGGCTACCAACGATGGTCGCTGGCCCCGGCGCGAAGAGCTCGACGACGCGATCGGCGCATGGACCGCGAGGCGGCCGCGTGATGAGGTCCTCGAGATCCTCGGCGAGGCCGGCGTACCGTGCGGCCCGATCTATACCGCGGCCGACATCGTGGAAGACGAGCAATACCTGCACCGCAACATGATTCAGTCGTTCGACGTCGACACCGGTGACGGAGCACCGACATCGGTGGGGTTCCCCGGCATCGTGCCGGTCCTCGGCGGCCGATCACTGCCGATCGCCTCGATCGGACCGGATCTGGGAGCGCATACCGATGAGATCCGGCAACGCTATCTCCGCGAGAACCAGCCATGACGCCGCGCAATCGGGCTTCGACAAGGCGTTGCGCCGCATGATCTCGGAGCGAGAAATGAACGCTTCCCGCCAATCCGGCCCACCGGCGCACGACGGCTCGGCGATGATCCTTCGCGATGTCACCCTGCGCGACGGTCTGCAGCTGACCGGCAAGGTGCTGCCCACCGAACGCAAGCTCGAAATCGCCCGCACCCTCCTGCAATTGGGGGTCCCGGCGCTGGAGATCGGTTCGATGGCCCGACCTGACCTGGTCCCGCCGATGGCCGGCACTATGGAGCTGGTCGCCGCACTGACACCCGCAGAGCTGCAACGGTGTTGGCTCTGGGTGGCCACACCGCGGCACGTGGAGAAGGCAGCCGCCGCCGGCGTACGCAACTTCCAGTACTGCTTGTCGGTCTCGGATTCGCACAACAAGGCCAATATCGGTCGCAGTACCGAGGACAGCTTGTCGGCCATGCCGGCGGCCGTCCGCCTGGCCCGCGACGCCGGCGGCTCGATTCAGCTGTGCCTGGCCACCGCATTCACCTGCCCGTTCGAGGGTGCGGTGGATCCGCGGCGGGTGCTGGGGATCGCGAACGATCCGCGTGCGCAGGGCGCGGCGGACATCGTGCTCGCCGACACCCTCGGACAGGCGCATCCCGCGCAGGTGAGCGCGCTCGTCGCGGCGGTGCGCGACGCGTCTGCGTGGCGCCGCATCGTCTTTCACGGTCACGACACCTGGGGGATGGGGGTGGCGAACTCGCTCGCCGCCCTCGCCGCGGGGGCGAGCATGATCGACGGCACGCTCGGCGGCCTGGGTGGCTGCCCGTTCGCGCCCAGCGCCGGCGGCAACACCGCCAGCGAAGATCTGCTGTTCGCGACCCGACCCGATTGGTTCACCCCGGCGAGCTTGGCGACGCTGGCCGATCTTACCGAGCAGCTGCTGGCCGAACTCGGCGAACCCAACCGGTCCCGCACGCTCGCCGGTGCACGTTCGGAGGCCACAGTCTTCGAGTGGGTGAGGCAGGGGTCGACCGCGGCCGAGCCTCCCCGCGCTCTGTCGGCCCCTTCGCCATGATCGGCGGTGACGACAGGACACCGGACGCCGCGCCAGGAGCGCGGTGGCGACGGTGGGCGGGCCGGACCCTGGCCGAGGCGACCGGGCGCCGCCATCGGGTCGACCCGGTGGCACCGCGCACCGGCGGCCCGGCCGGCAACGCCCGCCTGACCGCATGGACCGGGCTGGTGCTGCTGGTGTTGTTTCTCGCCGAGATCGGCACCCTGCTCGATCTCGACGACTTCGTCAGCTGGCACATCGCGATCGGAACGCTGCTGGTGCCACCGGCACTCCTCAAGACCGTGACCACCGGCTGGCGTGTCCTGCGCTACTACACCCATCGACCCGCCTACCGGCAGGCCGGCCCGCCGCCGGTGCCCCTGCGCGTCCTCGGACCCTTGGTCGTCGTGTCCACCCTGGCGCTGCTCGGCACCGGACTCGCCCTCGTCGCCGCAGGCCCTGACACCATGAGCCTGCTGACACTCCATAAGATCGCCACCGCTGCCTGGGTCATAACGACCGGGTCGCACACGCTCGGCCGAATTCTGCCCGCACTCCGCATCGCCGGCATCGGCCGCGAAACAACGCCCCTACCCGGGCGTACCGCCCGAGTCGTCATCCTGCTGCTGACTCTCGCCGTCGCCGTCCTCACCGCGACACTCGTCCTCACCGCCTCGCATCCGTGGGCAGCCGGCCAACACCTGACGCCTCACCAAGCAACGTACGGTCGATAATCCGGCAGCCTGACGTTGGAGCGTGCTGGTCGCGACAGCGGATGTCGATACCGGTCGCCTCGTCCTGCTCGTCGCGGCCGCGGTGGTCGACGCCGTTGCGTGCGAGATACCGCAGCGCCGAGAACTCGGATGACGCGGGTAGCGATGGCATGTTGCCACGCCCGGCCCCCAACGAACCGGCCGTGCCTGCCGTGCAGGCAACCGGCTGCAGCAAGCCCTCGGAGGGCTTACACGCGGGGCGGAACCCGGGATCGCCGCGGGCCGGACATCGGTCCGCGGCGATCCTTCGTCGCCGCGACGTGAGACTGCTTCAGGCTCGGGATGTCGCGGGGTCGGGAGACCCGGTAGATCGCCGTCCCGTGGCCCTCGACGAAGGCGGTGAGCCGGTCGTTCACCTGCGATCTCTCATGCGACCAGAGATCCTTGACCATGTAGGAACCGCGGCCGCCGATGCCGAGCGATCGCAACGAGACGCTCTGCGTCACCGGCCCCATGCTCTCGTTGAAGAACAACACGGCCTTGTCGCCGCCGACGAGGTCTTTCACCAGAATCCACTGCTTGCCGACGTGCGAAAGCACCCGCGCCGGTTTGCCGAGCGGATCCTGATCGATCGCGATCAGGTCGCGGTTGGTCAGGATCTCAAGGGTCGCCTTGCTGGCTTTGCGGAGATCGGTCCCGGAGATCAACGGCGCCGCCATGAACGCCCACAGGCCGAAATGCGACCGGTACTCCGTGTCGCTCATGCCGCCGTTTCCCACCTCGAGCATGTCGGGGTCGTTCCAGGCGCCGGGGCCGGCGTGCTCTGCGAGCGCGACGGTCGAACGGAAGATCGCGGCGACCTCGGGCCAGATGTCGTGGATGTCAACGGTCGTCCGCCACAGGTGGCCGACATCGCCCGCCCAGGTCCACGGTTCGGACCTGCCCTGCTCGCCCCCCACTCCGGCCGGCATGTTGGTGAGGAGCCGCTCGTGCGCGGGTACGTCGACGAACGCGATCCGCTCACCCGATCAGAGTGTGGCCCAGGCGAACCCGAGGTCGATGGTCATGCCGCGGCGGCGTTCCTCGCCCCAGCGGTCTGGGCTCCATCCCGTCAGCGCCCGGACCAGCGTCGACTGGCCACGGTCAACGTGACCGGCCGTCGCGATCACCTGCACACGTGCTCCACCGCAGCGGCGATGACCTCGTCCTGACCGGGCTCCACCGCACGCAGGTCGAGCACCAGGCGCCCATCGGTGATCCGGCCGATCACAGGAGGATCGTAGGAGCGCAGTCGCAGGGCGAGGCTCTCGTCCACGGCGATTCCCGCGCTGGGCAGCTCCACTCCCGGTGCGCCCCCGCCGCCGACCCTGGCGATGGTCGGCACCGCCTCCGCGTGCCCGCCGAGCCGTCGCGCGAGACGTTCCGCGCGTTCCCTGAGCTCGGCGACACTCGCATGGAGCGACCGGTACACCGGCGGCCGCGGGCCGCGCAGGGTCGCTTCGAGCGCGGCCAGGGTGAGCTTGTCCACCCGCAGCGCGCGGGCGAGGGGATGGCGGCGCAGCCGTTCCACGAGGTCTTTTTCGCCGAGCAGAAGGCCCGCCTGCGGGCCGCCGAGGAGCTTGTCGCCGCTGGCGGTGACCAGGGCCGCTCCCTGGAGCAGGGCACTGGCCGCGTCCGGTTCGCCGGGCAGCAGCGGTTCCGGGCGCAGCAGTCCTGAACCGATGTCGGCCACCACGGGCGGCCCGATCGTGGCGAGCTCTTCGATGGAGACCTCGCTGGTGAATCCCTCGATCCGGTAGTTGGACGGATGCACCTTGAGGATGAAGCCGGTGTCCTGGCCACAGGCGTTCTGGTAGTCCCGAAGGGCGGTCCTGTTCGTGGTGCCGACCTCGCGGAGCCGGCAGCCGGCGGCCTCCAGCAGCTCGGGCACGCGGAATCCATCGCCGATCTCCACCAGCTCTCCGCGGCTGATGACGATTTCCTTTCCCCGCGCGAGTACCGTGGCGGCGAGTACGAGCGCGGCCGCATTGTTGTTGACCACGTGCACGGCCTGCGACTCGGGAACCGCCTGCGCGAGCGCGGCGAGAGCCGTACGGCCACGGCGGGCGCGCTGTCCGCCGGCGAGGTCGAACTCGACGTCGGTGTAGCCGGCGGCTGCGGTGACCGCCGCGACGGCGGCGGGTGAGAGCGGAGCCCGGCCCAGATTGGTGTGCAGGAGAACACCGGTGGCGTTGACGACGCTCTTGAGGCCGCCCGCGGTCGCCGGCAAGAGGGCGAGCGCGACGTCCGCAGCGCTGTCGGGGTCGGCGAAGCCTTCGCGGACCTGTTGCTGGGCGTTCGCCACCGCGGCCTTGACGAGGCTACGGCCGAGCCTCTCCTGCGCGGCGGCCAACCGGGGGTCGTTCAGCATGGCATCGGTCCGCGGCACCAAACTGCGTCGATCCACTCACGACCATCCCAAGGCTCGCCGACCAGCGGAGGCGGACGGGAATCGAACCCGCCGCGCCGAGATGCTCGGCGCCACTGGTTTTGAAGACCAGGAGGGTCACCAGACTCCTAAACGCCTCCAGAGTGGATCATAGACCCATGAACAACATCAGGCTCACGCAATACGGCAACGGAGGCGGCTGCAGCTGCAAGATCCCTCCGGGCGAACTGGAGGATCTGGTCGCTGGACTCTCGCCGACCTCTTCTCCGTCGACAGGGCGGTTACTGCTGGGAATCGATCAGGGGGACGACGCCGCGGTGCTCCAGGTGGAGGACGCGACCTCGGCCATCGTCACGACGACGGACTTCTTCACCCCTGTCGTTGACGATCCGTATGACTTCGGCCGGATCGCGGCCACCAACGCGCTCTCCGACGTCTACGCCGTCGGCGGCGAGCCCGTCATAGCCTTGAATCTGCTCGGCTGGCCCCGCGACGTGTTGCCCCTAGAGCTCGCTCGCGAGGTCCTGCGCGGTGGATCCGCGATGGCCCAGGCAGCGGGCTGCCATCTCGCCGGGGGCCACAGCATCGACGACCCCCATCCCAAGTACGGGCTGGCCGTCACCGGCCTTGCCGACCCCAGCCGGCTGCTGCGCGTGGACGCGGGCAAACCCGGCATCCCCCTCACTCTGACCAAACCTCTCGGCATTGGAGTGCTCAACACGCGGCACAAGGCAACCGGGGAGGTCTTCCCTGAGGCGGTCGCCGCGATGACGACGCTCAACCGGGACGCGTCCCGGCTGGCGCTGGCCGCGGGGGTTGTGTGCGCCACCGACGTCACAGGTTTCGGCCTGCTCGGCCATCTCTACAAGCTGACCAGGGCGAGCGGCGTGTCCGCCGTCGTTGACAGCGCCGCCGTGCCTTACCTGGACGGAGCGCGAGAGGCCATCCGTGACGGGTACATCAGCGGCGGATCTCGCCGGAACCTCGACTGGGTCGCCCCCCACTGCGACTTCGGCGACCTGCCGGAGAACGAGCGGCTTCTCCTCGCCGACGCGCAGACCTCAGGCGGCCTGCTCGTCGCGGGCGAGATCCCAGGTTTTCCGGTGATAGGCGAACTCGTCCCTCGTGGCGAACACCTGTTGATCGCGAAATAACGGGGCGACCGTCTTTTCGTCCCGGCACCGGACGCAGGACCTCACGGTGATACACGTCGCGGTGTCCGGCGCCGCGCGGGAGGAGGTCCCAGCTCCTCGCCTCGGTGTTGGTGTCCCGCTCGAAAGCACGGTTTCGCCGAAGACCCGTCGTCACCGGCACGATCAACGAATACCACCACGCCGCTTAACCGCAGCTCAGGCCGCGTAACTCAATATTCGAGCGGCACACCAGCAGGTTGAGCCCGATGAGCGGCCGGCCGCCATCGCATAGACGTCCGACAGCGTTGGCGGCCGCGATCCGCCCCCAGTCGTACGGGTTTCCGACCATGGGCATGAAGGAGTCGGCCGTGCTGACGACGGCGACATCACCCTGGATCCTGACGACGGCCGCGTCGTCGCCGGCGTCCGTGCCCGACGACGAGCTCGCCGAGCGGGTCCTTCGGGGTGTGGCCGACCCCGGCGAGCATGGCTTCGCCGGGCCGAGCACCGCAGTCGTGCCACCGGAGAAAGACAACCCTCAGTATCTTTCTCCAGAACGGTCTTCGCCTATAAGATCATTCCGGAGGCGTCCAGGAGCCTGGAGGCCTCCCGGTCTTCAATACTGGTGTCGCCGAGCATCTCGGCGCGGCGGGTTCGATTCCCGTCCGTCTCCGCCAACCTCCCGTGGAGTGTGATGAGCGTCGACGAACTGCTGGAACAGGCCCGTAGGACGATGCGCCGGCTCGACCCGGCGCAGGCCCAGGCGGCCGCCCGCGCGCCGGACACCTTCATCGTCGACACCCGCCCGGAGTTCCAGCGCCGCCACGACGGGGAGGTGCCCGGCGCCATCGTGATCGAGCGCAACCACCTGGAGTGGCGGCTCGACCCGTGCTCCTCCGCACGCATCCCCGAGGCGGCCCCGGGCATCCGGTGGATCGTGCTGTGCGACGAGGGCTACT
This sequence comes from Nonomuraea sp. NPDC003201, assembly GCF_053590415.1. NCBI lineage: Bacteria > Bacillati > Actinomycetota > Actinomycetes > Streptosporangiales > Streptosporangiaceae > Nonomuraea > Nonomuraea sp. NPDC003201. Next base: position 4,237 of record NZ_JBSFTC010000012.1, on the reverse strand, counting down.
CCTCCAGCCTGGCCGCCTGGTCGCTGCGGCAGCTCGGCCTGACCCGCGCCACCGACGTGGTCGGCGGCTTCCAGTCCTGGCTCGCGGCCGGCCTGCCGGTCGTCACGCCCGAACACCCCACGGGTCCCCGCCTGGCGCCATGTTCGTGATCGCCACCGCGGGCCACGTCGACCACGGCAAGTCGACGCTGGTCCGGGCGCTGACCGGGATGGAACCCGACCGCTGGGCCGAGGAGCGCCGCAGGGGCATGACCATCGACCTCGGCTTCGCCTGGACGGCGCTGCCGTCCGGACGGACGGTGGCGTTCGTCGACGTGCCCGGCCATGAGCGGTTCGTCACCACCATGCTGGCCGGGGTGGGGCCGTGCCCGGCCGCCATGATCGTCGTCGCGGCCGACGAGGGCTGGTGCGTCCAGTCGGGTGAACACCTGGCCGCCCTCGACCTGCTCGGCGTACGCCACGGCCTGCTGGTGATCACCCGTGCCGATCTGGCCGACCCGGCTCCGGCGCTCGCCGAGGCCCGTTCCCGGCTTCGCGGCACGTGCCTGGAGACGATACCCGCGCTGGCCGTCAGCGGGGTCACCGGGCAGGGCCTGCCCGAGCTGGCCACCGCGCTCGACCGGCTCGCGGCTGGACTGCCGCCGACCGACACCGACGGCCCGGTACGGCTGTGGGCCGACCGCGTGTTCACCATCACGGGCGCGGGGGTCGTGGTCACCGGCACCCTGACGGCGGGCACCCTGCGCGCGGGCCAGACGCTGCACCTCGGCGACGAACCGGTGCGGGTGCGCGGTCTGCAGACGCTCAACACCCCGGCCGACGTGGTCACCGCCACCGCCCGCGTGGCGGTCAACCTGCGCGGGCCCGTCTCCCCTTCACGCGGGGACGCACTGCTGACCCCCGGCGCGTGGCACCTCACGACCTCGGCCGACGTACGGCTGTCGCCGGGTGAACCGCCGAAGGGCGACCTGCTCCTCCACATCGGTTCGGCCGCCGTGCCCACCAGGATCAGACCGCTCGGCGAGGGCGCCGCGAGGCTGTCGTTCGCCAGGCCGTTGCCGCTGCGAGTGGGCGACCGGGCTCTGTTGCGCAATCCCGGCCGCTCGGCCGTGACGACTGGGGTGGTCGTCCTGGACGTACGGCCTCCCAGACTGACCCGTAGGGGGGCGGCGGCAGCCCGCGGCGCGGCACTCGCCGAGGCCTCCCCGGGAGCCGGGAAGGACGCATCGGGTACGCGAGACGCCGTACCGGGAGGCGGGTTACCGGGGGCGGCCGATCTGCTGCGCTGGCACGGGCTGCTCAGCGGCGCCGACCTCGCGACGATGGGCGTCACCGCGCCGCCCTCTTCCCTGCCGGGCGGCTGGCACGCCGACCCGGAGCACTGGGCGGGACTCCGGAAGGCGCTCGCCGAGGTGGTGACGGGGGCCGGGGACGGGCGGCTGACCGTCGAGGCGGCCACGCACCTGCTCGGCTTGCCGGACCGGCGGCTGACGAGGGCGCTGATCGCGCCGCCGCTCACGCTGGAGGCGGGCGTCATCGGCAGGCAGGACCTGGCGCCTCCGCCGCTGCCGGCGCACCTGCGGCACGCGATCGGCCGGCTCCGCGCCGAGTTGGCCGACCGGCCGTTCCAGGCGCCGAGCGCGCGGCGGCTGGCCGAGCTCGGGCTGGCCGGCAGGAACCTGGTCGCGGCCGAGCGCGCCGGCGCCGTGCTGGTCGTCACCGCCGGCGTGGTGTTGCTGCCCGACGCCCCCGACCGGGCGGTGGAGCGGCTGCGCTCGCTGCCCGTGCCGTTCACGGTGAGTCAGGCGCGGGCCGCGTTGCAGACCACGCGCCGGGTGGCGGTGCCGTTGCTGGAGATGCTCGACGGTCTGGGCCGCACCACACGGCGCGAAAACGGATCACGAACCTGCACATCTGTCAACTGACGGGATCAAAAACACCTGACAAGAAAATGTCAGGACGTCTGGAACGAAAAAAGTCCCCTGCCCATTGCCGAGTTTCGGACACTTAAGTATTTTTCGATCATGACGAGTAGCGTCGCAGGCGTCGTCGGGCAAGGTGCGCTCATCGCCATCTTCCTGGTCGCGGCCCTGTCGAAGATCCTTACTCACCGTGCCCTCACACAGACCATCTCCAAGCTGGGCTTCAGCGCCATCGCCCGACCGGCGGCCCTGATCGTGATCGGCGCGGAACTCCTGGCCGTCACCGCGATGACGATCATGCCGTCGGCGACCTGGCCGAGGGCGCTCATCGCGCTTCTGGCCCTGTCGTTCGCCGGTGCCGGAATCCGCGCGCTGGGGCTGGGAGAGAAGATCAAGTGCGGCTGCTTCGGCGGCGGCGGAGCCGCACTGGGCTGGCGGCAGGTGCTCTACCTGCCGCTCTGGCTTGGCCTGGCGGCGGTGGCCGAGTTCGCACCGCCGTCGTGGAGCGCCGACGAGGGGCTGGCCGGGCTGGCCGCCCTCCTGCTGGCGCTCGTCGCGTGGAAACTACTCGCCGAGGTCAGGCTCTTGCGAGTGCTGCGGGGCGACCGCCTGGTCACTCCGAACCCGACACGACACGAGGACGCGGAGGTGCCCGCCGCATGACGACGGTGCTGCTTGTGGTGGTCTGTTTGCTGGCCGTGGTGGTGTTCATCCAGATCGGCGCCCAGGTCGAGCTCTTCGAACAGGTCAGGCAGATCCGCGGCTATCTCGATATCGAGGACAAGCCCACCGCGGTGGAACTGGGCACGCTGCAAGGGGCCAGCCCCAGCCGGTTCGGCCTGCCCCCCGTCCTCGATCACGCTGAACAGGCCATGGTGCTGTTCGTCTCCGACAAGTGCGAGACCTGCCGCAACCTGGTCGCGGCGCTGCGCGGTGGCGCGGTGCCCCTTTCGATGTGGGTCGTGGTCGTCCCGGTGAGAGGGGACGGCAACGAGTTCATCAACGAGTTCGGACTGCACGGCGAGCGCGTCATCCTCGACGACGAGGAGCGCATCGTCGGCAGCCTCGGGCTGGATCTGACACCCGTCGCCCTTCACATCGCCGAGGGAAAGCTGACACGGGCCCACACGGTGCCGTCGGTCAGGCAGATGTACGCGGCCACTCCCGTCTCCTACAAGTACTCCCTGGCCCGCAAGCCGTCCGTCTAGCACCGATCCCGCCCCACGCAACCACAAGAAAGGCACCACATGGAGAAAACCTCCGGCATGAGGTCCAGCCGCCGTGGCTTCATCGGCTGGATGAGTAAGGTCGGTGTCACGGCCGTCGGCGCCGTCGCCGGCATCGCCGCGATGTCCCAGCCCGCGGCGGCGGCCAATTGGAGATGCTGCAACCTCGCTTTTCCGAACAACTTCTGCAGCACGAACAGCCAGGGGCAGTACGTATGCCCGTCGGGTTACAGCATGAAGGTGTGGAACTGCTGCACCGGCTCGCGCCTGTACGCCTGCGGCGAGTGCACCAAGGGCTCGAACTGTAACACCGGGCCGTTCATCTGTTCGGCCGGCTGGACGGTCCGAGCCAACAGCTGCTAGTCGTTCTCAGGAGATCCCTTGCCCCTTGACACGTGGGTGACAATCGCGCTGCTCCTGCTCATCATGAGTGCGGGCTTCGCGCAGCTGTTCAGTTTTTGAGGCCTTTCTTTCGTCGGATATCTCCGCCCCCTGGTTCAGGGGAGAGCTCTTGGGGAGAAGGCCATGTATCGGCCCATCCTCAATCTGGCGATCGGCTTCACGATCTCCGCCGTCCTCACGTACGGGCTGGTCCATCTCATCGGCAGTGGACTGCGCGGAACAGGCCCCAGGATCGCCGCCTGTGTCGTGCTGCTCGCCTGCATGGCCATCGATTCCGGTAGGTTCGGCCTCCGCACGCCCATGTTGCGGCGGCAGACCCCTCGCGATCACTTCACCCGGTTCGGCCCTGCCAAAGGCGCGTTCCTCTGGGGACTCGACACCGGGCTTGTCGTGACCACCTTCCGCGTCACGTCGCTGACGTGGGCGGCACTCGGCGTGACGCTCTTCGGGCTGGTGCCTTGGTGGGCCGGCCTGTGTTACGCGCTCGGCTTCACGCTTCCGTCGATGGTGATGGTGGCCATCGTGCCGGGGTCGAAGGACCAGGACACGAAGGCCGAGCCGATGTGGCTGATGGAGTGGCTCATGGACAGGGAGAAGGCGGTCCGGACCTACGCGTTCTTCCTGTTGTCCCTCGCCTTCGCCGGCGTGCTGGCGACGGTGTTCCTCGGTTGAGCGCGGTGGGCGGACC
>NZ_JBSFTC010000011.1:0-88123 GCF_053590415.1 Nonomuraea sp. NPDC003201 | reverse complement strand
CCGCTCGTCCGGCCCGCCCGTCCCGCTCGTCCGGCCCGCCCGTCCCGCTCGTCCGGCCCGTCCGGCCCGCTCGTCCGGGCCGCTCCACCGGGCCACTCGTTCGGCCCACTCGGACGGCCCACTCGGATGGGCAGCCGTCCGAGGCTGCCCATCCGCCCGTTGGGGTGGGGTCAGTGGAGGATTGAGTACAGGGCTGAGGTGAGGGAGGCGTGAGCGTCGTCTTGGTCGATGGACCACATCATCGAGCCGCCCAGCCCTTTGAGGCGGATGTACGCCGCCTTCTGCAGCAGCACCGCCGGATCGTCGTACGACCAGAACTCGTTCCCGTCATACAGCCACAGCGTCCCGGTCCGCAGGTCCCGGTAACGCTTGCCGGGCTTGGTGACCAGGTCCTTGTAGTCCTCGGTCCCGGGCCCCCACTTCCCGGCGGCGGGGCCGGTGGCCGGCTTGTAGAGGCCGTCGCCGCCGCCGGTGACCCCCGTCCAGCCCTGGCCGTACGCGGGTACGCCGACCACGATCTTGCGGCCCGGCGCCCCGCGGGACAGGTAGTCGCGTACGGTCTGGTCCACGCTGTACCGCACCGGGTTCGGATCCCGCCGATCGGTGAGGAGGTTGCCGTTGTGCCCGGTCTGCGCCTCCCACGTCCCGTGCAGGTCATACCCCTGGACGGTGGCGAAGTCGAGCGCCCTGAACACCCGCCGCACCTCGAACCCGGCGTCGATCTTGGCGGCCGCGGCCGGCAGGAAGGCCGTGAGCTGCGCGCCTGAGGAGAAGGCGGTGAGCTGCGCCCGCAGTTCCTCCGCGAACAGCGTGAAGTTCCGCCTGTCCTCCGGCCGCACGACGTTCCCCTCGGCGCCGGAGGAGCCCGGCCACTCCCAGTCCAGGTCGATCCCGTCGAACACCCCGGCCCCGGTGCCCGCGGGGAGGTCCGGCAGGTTGCCGCGCAGCCACAGGTCGATGCACGAGCGGGCCAGCGCGGCGCGGGACTCGGCGGTGAGGACCGCGTCGGAGAAGTACTTGGAACCGGTCCAGCCGCCCAGCGAGATCATCACCTTGAGCCCCGGGTGCTTGGCCTTGAGCTTGCGGAGCTGGTTGAGGTTGCCGTTCAGGGCCTGGCCGGGCGCGTCGGCCACGCCGTCCACGCTCTGCTCCGCGGGCACGGGCCGCTGCCAGTCCGCCCACGGGTCGGCCGAGTAGCAGGCGCCTTCGGCGTTCACGAACCCGAACGCGTAGTTCAGGTGCGTGAGCTTGGCCGCGGCGCCCGTGGTGTCCACGTCCTTGACGTGGTAGTTGCGCCCGTAGACGCCCCACTGGATGAAGTACGCGACCCGTTTGAAACCGGTGCGGGCCTCGGCCGGCGCGGAGATCGCCGTACAGCCGAGTAAGAGGGAGAGTGCGAGGAGGATCGTCTTCTTCACGGGGCGACTCCCGGGGGGTGCACTTATAGGAAACTTTCCTAAAAGTAGGGCGACGGCCCGCCGCCGTCAACGATCCGCGCCACCTCCTCGGGGCTCGAGATCACCGCCCACGCGTACGCCGGGTTCGCGAACAGGCCGAGGACCAGGTCCGCGACGTCCTGCCTGCTCGTGGCCGCCAGCAGCAGGGTCACGACGTGCGCGGCCGGCGGCCGCAGGAAGGCGTTGGTCCAGTCGGTGACCGGCGCCGCCGCCTCCCACATCCGCTCCGCCGTGGCGCGGCCGAAGGCGGCGTCGTACGGGCCGCCCGCCGCGATGGCGTCGGCCGCGATCCAGGCGCAGGCCGAACCCAGGTTCGCGCCCTGGCCGGTCAGCGGGTCGTTGGTGATCCAGGCGTCGCCGACGGCCAGCGCGATCCGCCCGCCGGGCAGCTCGGCCACCGCCTCGCGAACGACCGGCGTGATCGCCCCCTGCAGCAGGTCGTCCTCACCCAGCAGCTCGAAGCCCCCGTCCACCCGCTCGGCCAGTCGCGGCGCGTGCTCGGCGAGCAGCCCGGCCAGCTCCCCGGCGACCTCGGCCGCGGGCAGGTGCGAGAGCGGCTCCAGCGGCCCGCCGGGAACCGCCTCGACCAGCACGCTGGAGACCACGCCGTGCCTGGTCATCATCGGCATGCGGAGGATCTCCCCGCACCCGGGCGAGACGTTGTAGCTGAACATGGGGCCGAGGTCGAGACCGCCGTACAACCCGGCCGTCAGGACGCGCTGCGGCCGGTCGAACGGCGAGCGCGCCGGGTCGCGCGGGAACAGCTCCGCCACCGAGCGCCGCCCGGCCGTCACCACCATCAGCTCGTGCTCCCGGGACCAGCGGTCCACCCGCGCCGCGTCCGGCGGCGCGCCGGTGACGACGACCTCGCCGCCCCGGCCGGTGAAGTCGTCCAGGTACGCGGGCAGCAGCAGCCGGAAGTCGGCCGCGTGGAACGGCTCGGAGATCCTGGCCAGGAACTCCAGCGGCGGATCCCCCTTGATCGAGAGCCTGGCGGATCCCATCAGGCACGCGGGATCCCGGTAGTGCTCGCTGCCCAGCTCCCGCTCCCGGGCCAGGGTGTGCCCCATCCTGCCCACCGTGTTGGGCAGCCGCCCCGAGCGCAGGGAACCGGCGTCCTGCTCGCTGTAGAGCGTGGCCTCGACGCCGAGCTGCTGCAGGCGCAGAGCGAGGGTCAGCCCCGAGATTCCCGCGCCCACGATGCCGATGCCCGCCATGTGCAGCAGCGAACCTCTCGGGGGTTGCAGTTCGATAGCACCCTCGAACAACGGGCAAACTGAAGGGGTGCCATCCACCCTGCCTGACGGCGATCCCGCGCCCACCTCGGGCGAGCTGCCCGACAGTGCCCTGACGGGCCTCGGCGAGCGTCCGTTCGGCTTCTACGTGCACGTGCCGTTCTGCGTGACCCGCTGCGGCTACTGCGACTTCAACACCTACACCGCCGCCGAGCTGGGCCCCGGCGCCTCGCACCGGGACTACGCGGACACGGTCGTCGAGGAGATCCGCCTCGCCCGCCGCGTCCTGGGCCCGGCCGAGCTGCCGGTGGAGACGGTGTTCTTCGGCGGTGGTACGCCCACGCTGCTCCCCCCGGAAGACCTGGCCAGGATCCTGGCCGCGATCGACTCGGAGTTCGGGCTGAGCGCGGGGGCCGAGGTGACCACGGAGGCCAACCCCGAGTCCGTCGACCCGGCCTACCTCGACAAGCTCCGCCAGGGCGGCTTCAACCGGATCAGCTTCGGCATGCAGAGCGCGGCCGAGCACGTGCTCCAGGTGCTCGACCGCCGGCACACTCCCGGCAGGGCGGCGGCGGCCGTCAAGGAGGCCAGGCAGGCCGGGTTCGAGCACGTCAACCTCGACCTGATCTACAGCACGCCCGGCGAGTCCGACGACGACTGGCGGGCCTCGCTGGCCGCCGCGATCGAGGCCGGGCCCGACCACGTGTCGGCGTACTCGCTGATCGTCGAGGAGGGCACCAGGCTGGCGGCCAGGATCCGGCGCGGCGAGCTGCCCATGCCCGATGACGACGTGGCCGCCGACCGCTACCTGATCGCCGACGAGCTGCTGTCCCAGGCCGGGTTCGACTGGTACGAGGTGTCCAACTGGGCCACGTCCGACCGGGCCCGCTGCCGCCACAACCTGCTCTACTGGACCGGCGGCGACTGGTGGGCCGCCGGGCCCGGCGCCCACAGCCACGTCGGCGGCACCCGCTGGTGGAACGTCAAGCACCCGGCCGCCTACGCCCAGCGGCTGGCCGCGGGCACGTCGCCCGCCCACGCGCGCGAGGTGCTCGGCGACGACGACCGGGCGGCCGAGCGGCTGATGCTGGAGCTGCGGCTTTCGTCCGGCTACCCGCTGGCCGAGGTGTCCCCGGGCGCGCGCCCGGCCGTGGCGAGCGCGCTGGCGCGCGGCCTGCTGGAGCCCGGGCCGTTCAGGTCGGGCCTCATGGTGCTCACGCTCCAGGGGCGGCTGCTGGCCGACGCGCTGATCAGGGATCTGCTGGTCTAGGTGATCAGGCGGACGGCGAACGGGTAGCGGTACGGCTCGCCCTTGTTGGTGGCCATGGCGGCCTGGATGTGGAAGATCAGGGACAGGATCCAGACGACCGGCAGCAGGAGCAGGCCGATGAAGATGATCGTCAGGATGCCCGAGATGACGTAGCCGATGAACATCGTGATCTGGAAGTTGAGCGCCTCCGCCGCCTGGTCCCTGACGTAGGGGGACTCGTCCTTCTTCATCAGGTAGATGATCAGCGGGCCGACCCAGGAGACCAGCAGGCCGAGCAGGTGCGAGAGCATCGCCATGGTGGTGTCGTCGGTGCCCGGGCGGGGGCCGAACCTGCCGGGGACGTACGGCTCGCCGGGCGCGCCATACCCATAGCCGTAGCCGGGCGGCTGCGGCGCGGAGCCGTAGCCGGGCGGGGGAGGACCGTAACCCTGGGACTGCTGGCCATGGCCGGGCTGGCCGTAGCCCGGTTGTCCATAGCCGGGCTGGCCGTGACCGGGCTGGCCGTAGCCGGGTTGCCCGTACGCCGGTTGGCCGTAGCCGGCCTGGGATCCTGGCTGCCGGCCGTACCCCGGCTGGCCGTAATGGGGCTCGGAGCCGGGCTGCTGTCCGTAAACGCCGGGCTGTGACCCGGGCTGCTGGGGGCCGGAGCCCTGACCGGGCGGGATGCTCGACGGGGGGACGAAGCGGGTGGCGTCGTCGTCCGGCGGCGGCGGTTGCGGCGGGTCCTGGCTCATGATGCCTCCGTAACGAAGTCGATCAGTTCCTCGACCCGGCCGAGCAGTTCCGGCTCCAGGTCTGTGTACGTGGAGACGGCCCCGAGGATCCGCCGCCACGCCTCCGCGGGCTCCATGCGCCAGCCCAGGGCGGCGATGACGCCCTCTTTCCACGGCACCCCGCGCGGCACCGCGGGCCAGGCGGGAATGCGCAGCACGGACGGCTTGACCGCCTGCCAGATGTCGATGTACGGATGCCCCACGACGAGCACGTCCGGCGAGGTGATCTCGGCGGCGATCCTGCTCTCCTTGGAGCCGGGCACGAGGTGGTCCACCAGCACCCCCAGCCGGCGCTCCGGCTCCGGGCCGAACTCCGCCACGATGGCCGGCAGATGGTCCACGCCCTCCAGGTATTCGACCACGACCCCCTCGACCCGCAGGTCATGGCCCCAGATCTTCTCCACCAGGGCGGCGTCGTGCACGCCCTCCACGTAGATGCGACTCTCCCGGGCGACCCTCGCCCGCAGCCCCTCCACGGCGATCGAGCCCGACGCGCTGCGCCTGGGCCCCGCCGGGGCCGCCGACGGGCGTACCAGCGTCACGGGCTTGCCCTCCAGCAGGAACGCGGCGGGCGCGAGCGGGAACAGCCGGCGCTTGCCGAACCGGTCTTCGAGCGTGACGGCCTCCTTGTCACAGGCCACCACCGCGCCGCAGAAGCCGCTGTCGGCGTCCTCCACGACGAGGTCCAGCTCGGCCGCCACTTTCGGGATCTTGCCCTTGCCCGGCCGCCGCCAATTCCCCGCCAGCACATCGCCCTCGTACACACGGGGACCGTAGCAAATCACCCGTCGACCGCAAGGCGCTTGCGCGCGCCGCTGCGGCGGACCAGCACGATGATGGTGCCGGCGATGGCGATGAGCAGTCCGGCTCCGGGGATCAGGATGAGCGCCATCACCCCGCCGGCGATGCCGCCCGCGGCCGCGGTCAGCTCGCGGCCCACGCCGTACCGCACGTCGGCCTGCTCCTGGGTGGTGCAGGACAGCTGGTAGTCGCCCCTGGTGGGCGCGTTGATCACGAGGATCTGCTCCCACTTGACGGACCCGGCCGTGACCGTCTGCGTGCCCGTGGTCTTGGCGAGCCTGGCTCCGTTGGTGATCTGGCACTCGTAGTGGACGGCGGTGTCGCTGGAGAGGTAGATGGCGGGTTTGTTGGCCGGGTCGATCGGCACCGTCACGGTTTCGCCGGACGCGAACGTCCTGGTGGGGGCTATGTTGCTGACGCTGCTGACGATGCCCGTGGTGAACAGGACGGCGCCTGCGATGGTGCAGACCACGGCGATGCCCCAGACGAGCCCGATCCACCAAAGTCGCGGTTTGATGGCTTTCGAGTCGATTCGTGCGGGGAATTGGGGTTGCTGGCCGTACTGTCCGTACTGAGGAGGTGGGCCGTATTGGGGCGGCGGGCCGTACTGCGGCGGAGGCCCGTACTGCGGCGGCGGCCCGTACTGGGGCGGTGGCTGGCCGTAGCCGGGCTGCGACCCGGGCTGAGGGCCGTAGCCGGGCTGGGACCCGGGCTGAGGGCCATAGCCGGGCTGGGGCCCGGGCTGGGGCCCGTAACCCGGCTGGGAGCCGGGCTGGGGCCCGTACGGCGGAGGCGGGGAGTTGTCGCTCATGTCGGCAAGTGTGGTACTTGCCCCTTGTAAGAAGCTAGGAGCCTGGTTGCGACCTTGTGTTATCGCACCTTGTGGATGAGAGCCGTACACTTGGCACTCAGGAACGCAGAGTGCTAGATGGTTGCGTTCCCTGGATGTCAGAGGCAGGAGGTGAGCACGTGCTCGACGATCGGAAGCTGGCGGTGCTCCGCGCCATTGTCGAAGACTACGTGTCCACCAACGAACCGGTGGGCTCCAAGGCGCTCGCCGAGCGCCACAACCTGAAAGTCTCCCCGGCGACGGTCAGGAACGACATGGCCGCGCTGGAGGAGGAGGGCTACATCACCCAACCCCACACCAGCGCCGGCCGCGTGCCGACCGACAAGGGCTATCGGCTGTTCGTCGACCGGCTCTCGCAGGTCAAGCCCCTGTCCGGGGCCGAGCGCAGGGCCATCGAGACGTTCCTGGCCGGTGCGGTCGACCTCGACGACGTGGTCACCCGCACGGTCCGGCTGCTCGCGCAGCTGACCAGGCAGGTGGCGGTGGTGCAATACCCGACGCTGACGCGTTCGACGGTCAGGCACGTCGAGCTGGTGCCGCTGAACGACCGGCGGGTCATGCTCGTGCTGATCACCAACACCGGCCGCGTCGAGCAGCGCGTCATCGAGCTGCCCGAGGTGGTGGAGGACACCCGCATCGCCCACCTGCGCGCCGTCCTCAACGCCTGCCTCGACGGCTGCGGCCTGAGCAACGTGCCCGAGCTGGTCGCCGACCTGCCCGAGCGGCTCCCTCTCGAAGACCGCCCGGTGGTGGCGACGATCCTGTCGGTGCTGCTGGAGACGCTGGTCGAGCGGCACGACGAGAAGATCGTGTTCGCCGGCGCGGCCAACCTCGCGGGCGCCGACTTCTCGATCGGCCTGCGCGACGTGCTCGAGGCGCTGGAGGAGCAGGTCGTGCTCATGAGGCTGCTCGGCGAGACATCCGCAGACACACCGTCCGCGCTCACCGTGCGCATCGGCTCCGAAAACCCCTATCTGCGGGGGACATCCATAGTCGCGACCGGATACGGTTCAGGCGACAACCAACTGGCCCGGCTCGGGGTGTTGGGGCCCACGAGGATGGACTACCCAGTGACGATGGGAGCCGTGCGCGCGGTGGCACGCTACGTCAGCCAGATCCTGGCTGCATCATAAGAGGTCGATAAGTGGCAAACAGCGACTATTACGCCACCCTCGGGGTGCGCCGTGACGCCAGTCAGGACGAGATCAAGAAGGCTTACCGCCGACTTGCCCGCGAGCTGCATCCCGACGTGAACCCCGATCCTGAGACCCAGGAGCGGTTCAAGGAGATCACGCAGGCCTACGAGGTGCTCTCCGACCCGAACAAGCGCCAGATGTACGACCTGGGTGGCGACCCCTTCGGCGGCGCCGGAGCAGGCGCGGGCGCGGGCGCCGGTGGCTTCGGAGCGGGCTTCCCCTTCAGCGACATCATGGACGCGTTCTTCGGCACCGCGGCCGGCGCCAGGGGGCCGCGCTCGCGTGCCCGCAGGGGACGCAACGCCACCATCCGGGTCGAGCTCGACCTGCGCGAGACGGCGTTCGGCACCACGCGTGAGCTGGTCGTCGACACGGCCGTGCTCTGCGAGGTCTGCCACGGGGCCGGCACGGCGCCCGGCACCCACCCCGACACCTGCGACATGTGCAACGGGCGCGGCGAGATCTCCCAGGTCACCCGCTCGTTCCTGGGCCAGGTCATGACCTCACGGCCGTGCCCGCAGTGCGGCGGTTTCGGCACCATCATCCGCCACCCCTGCCAGGAGTGCTCCGGCGACGGGCGGGTGCGCACTCGCCGTACGATCAAGGTCCGCATCCCCGCGGGCGTCGAGGACGGCACCCACATCCAGCTCGCCGGAGAGGGTGAGGTCGGCCCCGGCGGCGGCCCGCCCGGAGACCTGTTCCTCGAGATCGTCGAGCGTGCCCACGAGATCTTCGAGCGGCGTGGCGACGACCTCCACTGCACCGTGCAGATCCCGATGACGGCCGCCGCGCTCGGCACCGTGCTGGCGGTCGAGACGCTCGACGGCTCGGAGGAGGTCGATGTCCGCCCCGGCACGCAGTCGGGCCAGGTCATCACCATGTTCGGGCGGGGCGTGCAGCGGCTCAACGAGACCGGCCGCGGCGACCTGCTGATCCACGTCAACGTCGAGACCCCGACCCGCCTCGAGCCCGCGCAGGAGGAGCTGCTGCGCGAGCTGGCCAAGCAGCGGGGCGAGGAGCGGCCGCCGGGCAAGTTCGCCCCCGGCCAGCAGGGCTTCTTCTCGCGGCTGCGCGACGCCTTCAACGGCAGGTGACGTGACCGTCCCGGTGTTCCTGTCGCAGGAGCTGGACGGCCCCGAGCTGACGCTCGGCGGCCCGGAGGGGCGCCACGCGGCCTCCGTGCGGCGCCTGCGGGCCGGTGAGCGGATCGATCTGACGGACGGCGCCGGCGCGGTCGCCGAGTGCGTCGTACGCGAGGTCCTCAAGGACGCGCTGAGGCTCGACGTGCTGCGCCGCTACGAGGTCGAGCCGCCGCGGCCGCGGCTGGTCGTCGTCCAGGGGCTGCCCAAGGGCGACCGGGGCGAGCTGGCCGTCGAGATGATGACCGAGGCGGGCGTGGACGTCATCGTGCCCTGGGCCGCCTCGCGCAGCATCACCCAGTGGAAGGGCGACAAGGTCGCCAAGGGGCTGCACAAGTGGCGCTCGACGGCTCGTGAGGCGGGCAAGCAGGCCCGCAGGTTCCACCTTCCCGAGGTGACGGAGCCCGCCACCACCGCGCAGGTCGACAAACTGCTGGCCGGCGCGGCGCTGGGGCTGGTGCTGCACGAGGAGGCGGCCGAGCCGCTGTCCGGCGTGGCGCTGCCCGCGTCGGGCGACATCGTGGTGGTCGTGGGGCCAGAAGGGGGCGTCTCGGACGACGAACTGGCCGGGTTCCGGGCGGCAGGGGCGGTGTCCGTGCTGCTGGGGCCCACGGTGCTGCGTACGTCCACGGCAGGGGTGGCGGCGGCCTCGGTGCTGCTCACGCGTACCGGACGCTGGTAGAGCCTTTCAGGGCGTCGTGTGAGAGGCGTCCACCAACGGGCTGGTCACGCTGGTCGGACTGTCGGTGATGTCGTCGGGCGGGCACTCGTCGGCCGGGCACGTCGTGGGCTGCAGGGTCTCCTCCACCGATGACGACGGCGTCGGGGTCGGCGAGACCGTGGGGCAGTCGGACGGCGGCTCGGCCTGCTCGGCCAGGGGCGACGGGCACTCGGTCGTCGTGGGAGTGGGGGTCGGCGAGGGCCTGGTGGTCGATTCGGCCCTCTTCGTGGGCCGGGGCGTCGGGCTCTTGGAGGGGATCTCGGGGATCCCCACCGGGTGCTGGTCGTGGCTGGTCGGCTGCCTGGACGGCGGCTCCTGGGAGCGGGTGGTGGAGGAGTTGGACGGCACCTTGGAGGTCGTCTCGCTGTCCACCCACTTGGCGGGCTGGTCGATGATCTGCGAGCGCAGGCTGGGAACGGCCATCACGATCGTCCCCGCCACCAGGAGGGCGCTGGCGGCGGCCGCGCCCGCTCGCCACCAGAACAGATTGCGGACGCCGCGCCGCTCGATGCGGGTGCGGATGATCTCCAGTCCGTCCGGCGAGGGCACGACCGCGTCCGCCTCCGCGCGGAGCGCACGGCGCAGGAGATCTCCGTGCTCGTCGGGGGGCTGGGTCATGACATTTTCTCCAGAACGGATCGCAAGGCGGCCATGCCACGTGCGGTGTGGCTCTTGACCGCGCCCTTGCTGATGCCCATCGCGTGGGCTATCTCAGCTTCGGACAGATCACCGTAGTACCGCAGAACCAGTGCTTCTCTCTGTCGGGTCGGCAGGGCCCGTAACGCCTCGATGACGGCGGAGCGTTCCAGCTCGCCGATCGCGCCGTTCTCGGCGCTCGGGGCGTCCGGCAGACCCTTGGGAGCGTACTTCTCGACGACCGCGCGGTGACGCAGCACGGAACGGGACCGGTTGACGACGGATTGACGGAGGTAGGCCAGTGCCTTGTCGGGGTCGCGCAGCCTGCGCCAGGCGCCATGAATGGCGACGAACGCATCCTGCACGACTTCCTCGGCTGTTGCTATGTCTCGCACCAGCAACACGGCAAGACGCACCAACGACCGAAAATGCGCGCTATAGAGCGCGGTCACGGCCATGTCGGCATCCCACCCGACCGGCACCGCCCCCATCGACCTGTCGGCCAGAAGGGTTTCGGTGGTCACATCAGTGGGACGCGCGGCCTTCCCAGAGGGTTTACGCTCTTCCGGTTCTTGAGGTTTCCCCGGTTCCTTAGGGTGCATTACCCAGTCGTGTCCTCGCCAGGTGGCGCTCGCCCGACCCTGAATCGTCTCTTTTTTTGCTGAAGTGTCGCACACTTACCCTAACCGTGTGGATCTTCCTGCGCACGACACAGCTGATTACCGATTCGCAACGGGTTCCGTACGTCGGGGGTCTCGATAGGGTGGCCGGGTGAGCGATTGCCTCTTCTGTCAAATCGTCGCCAAGGAGATTCCCGCCGAGATCGTTTACGAAACCGGCAGGACGCTGGCGTTCCGCGACGTCAACCCGCAGGCCCCGACCCACGTGCTGGTCATCCCGAAGCAACACCACCGCGACGCCGCGGAGCTCGCCAAGGCCGACGACGGGCTGGCCGACGACGTGCTCAAGACCGCCCACGCCGTGGCCGTGCAGGAGGGCGTGGCCGACGGCGGCTACCGCGTGGTGTTCAACACCGGGCCCGGCGCCGGGCAGACGGTTTTCCACGTGCACGCCCACGTCCTGGGCGGGCGCGGCCTCACCTGGCCCCCCGGCTGATATTGGGGAGAGCAATCGGCCTGGTCCCGGATACCATGGGCTCAGACGAACAACGCAAGAGACCTGGAGGCATCAGGCCGCTGGCCTGCCCATGTCCGAACTACACGAATCCCGACGTACGGCACCTCCCTCGCGCACTCAAGCCAAGGTGCTGATTCCGGACGAATACCCGATGGTCAGCCTCCTGGGCTCCCGCGACGAGCTGCTACGCGTCATCGAGGGTGCCTTCAGGGCCGACATCCACGTACGGGGTAACGAGATCACCGTCACCGGCAGCCCCGACGAGAGCGGCACCGTGGTGCGGCTCTTCGAAGAGCTGGTCGAGGTCCTGCGCAGCGGCGGCGAGCTCACCCCCGACGCGGTCGAGCGGAGCATCGCCATGCTCCGCATGACCTCCGACCGTCCCGCCGAGGTGCTGTCGCTCGACATCCTCTCCTCGCGCGGGCGCACCATCAGGCCGAAGACGGTCAACCAGAAGCGCTACGTCGACGCGATCGACAAGCACACGGTCGTGTTCGGCATCGGCCCCGCCGGCACCGGCAAGACCTATCTGGCGATGGCCAAGGCCGTGCGGGCGCTGCAGGAGAAGCGGGTCAACCGGATCATCCTGACCCGCCCGGCCGTCGAGGCCGGCGAGCGGCTGGGCTTCCTGCCCGGCACCCTGTACGAGAAGATCGACCCCTACCTGCGGCCGCTCTACGACGCCCTGCACGACATGGTCGACCCCGATTCGATCCCCAAGCTGATGGCCGCGGGCACGATCGAGGTCGCGCCGCTGGCGTACATGCGCGGTCGCACGCTCAACGACGCGTTCATCATCCTCGACGAGGCGCAAAACTCCTCGGCCGAGCAGATGAAGATGTTCCTCACCCGGCTCGGGTTCAACTCCAAGATCGTGGTGACCGGTGACGTGACGCAGGTCGACCTGCCCGCCGGCACGGTGAGCGGGCTGCGGGTCGTCCAGGAGATCCTCGACGGCATCCCCGACATCCACTTCGCGCGCCTGTCCAGCGCCGACGTGGTCCGTCACAAGCTGGTGAGCGAGATCGTGGACGCGTACGGGCGTTACGACGCCACGCAGGCCGCGCAGGAGCCCAAGAGCATCCAGCACCGGGGGAAGCGGCGACCATGAGCATCGAGATCAACAACGAGTCCGGCGTAGAGGTCGACGAGGAGAAGCTCTCCGCCCTGGCCGCTCACGTGCTCGGCGAGATGGGCATCAACCCGCTCGCCGAGCTGTCCATCGTGGTGGTCGACGAGGACGCCATGGCCGAGCTCCACGAGAAGTGGATGGGCGAGCCGGGCCCGACCGACGTGCTGGCGTTCCCGATGGACGAGCTGCGCCCCGGCGGCGGAGCGCGCGGCGACTCCGAGAGCCCGGCCGACCCGGCGCTCCTCGGCGACGTCGTGCTCTGCCCGCACGTGGCAGCCCGGCAGGCCAAGGAGGCGGGCCACAGCGCGGCCGACGAGCTGGAGCTGCTGTGCACCCACGGCATCCTCCACCTGCTCGGCTACGACCACGCCGAGCCTGAGGAGCACAAGGAGATGTTCGGCCTGCAGGCCCGGCTCCTGGAGTCGTGGCAGGAGGTGCGCAACCCGCGGTGAACGCCTGGTTGCTGTCGGCCATCGCGCTCGTGATCATCGGTGGCCTGATCGCCAGCGCGGAGACGGCACTGACGCGCATCTCAAGGGTGCGCACAGAGGAATACGTGCGCGAGGGCCGGCGGGGCGCGATGCGCCTGCAGGCCATCGTCAACGACCCGCCCCGCTACCTCAATCTGCTCCTGCTGCTCAGGCTGAGCTGCGAGCTGGTGGCCACGGTCATCGCGACCCTGCTGTTCATCGACCTCATGCACGACCAGGGCTGGGCGTACGTCTGGGCCGCGGTCGTGATGATCGTGGTCAGCTACGTCGTGGTCGGTGTCATGCCGCGTACGCTGGGCCGCCAGCACGCCGAACCGGTCGCGCTGGCCAGCGCCCCCATCGTCTACGGCCTGACCCGCATCTTCGGCCCGCTGCCCAAGCTGCTCATCCTGCTCGGCAACGCCCTGACCCCCGGCAAGGGGTTCCGCGACGGGCCGTTCACCTCGGAGGCCGAGCTGCGCGAGCTGGTCGACCTGGCCGAGGAGCGCCGGGTGATCGAGCCGGACGAGCGCGAGATGATCCACTCGGTCTTCGAGCTGGGTGACACGCTGGTGCGCGAGGTCATGGTGCCGCGCACCGACATGGTCCACATCGAACGCGGCAAGTCGATCAGCCAGGCCCTGTCGCTGGCGCTGCGCAGCGGGTTCTCCCGCATCCCCGTCGTGGGCGAGAACGAGGACGACGTCATCGGCATCGCCTACCTCAAGGACATCGCCCGCAAGATCCACGAGTCCGGCGAGGGCGGGGGTGAGGACACGGTCGAGTCGATCATGCGGACGGCCGCGTACGTGCCCGAGAGCAAGCCCATCGACCAGCTCATGCGGGAGATGCAGGCGCGCCAGATCCACATCGCCATCGTCATCGACGAGTACGGCGGCACCGCCGGGTTGGTCACGATCGAGGACGTGCTGGAGGAGATCGTCGGCGAGATCACCGACGAGTACGACCAGGAGGCGCCCCGCGTCGAGCCCATGTCCGACGGCGGGATGCGGGTGACGGCCCGGATGCCGGTCGACGAGCTGGGCGAGCTGTTCGACACGGAGATCGAGGTCGACGACGTGGAGACCGTGGGCGGGCTGCTCGCCCACGCTCTGGGCCGGGTGCCCATCGCCGGGTCGCAGGCCGAGGTGGCCGGGCTCATGCTCACCGCCGAGAGCCTGGCGGGCCGCCGCAACCGCATCAGCACGGTGGTGGTCCGCCGCGTCAAGCCCCCGGAGGACGACACCGAACCGGTCGGCGCCGAGGACTGACCTGTCTCAGGGGCGGGTCCGGACGAAGGCGACGAAGGTCGCAAGCGTTCTACAAGTCTTCTGCAAGCCGGTCCGGGCACTCTCTAACCACGACATCCAGTGCGGTGGGTGTCAGAGGGGAAAGCATCCGAACGCCGGGTGGGGTTCGCGGCGAGAGGATGTCCCTGGGGGGAACGACGGTGTCCCGGCCGGCTGCCCAGCCGGCTGGGACGCAGGTCGGCGTAAAGGGTGTTCTCGTCCGGAAAACCGGGTGGGGGCACCCTTTTTGCGCATTGGTGGAAGCTCCGGTGGATTGCCGCATTCGTCGGTTGGGGAGGCTGCGATCCAGGGGGAATCATGAAACGCGAGATCATCGCCTGTGCCCTGCTGGCCGGCGTTCTGGGGGGTTGCGTCAGCGGGGGGACGGAGAGCGCTCTCGACGCGCAGGCCACCGCGCACCTGCGCGAGGTGCTCAGCAAGGAGCCGCCGTTGCCCGACGGCTTCACGGCCCGGCCCGAGCAGGCGTGGCGGATGCCGTTCGCGCAGGCCGACAGCAACTGCAAGGCCGTGCTCGAGCCCGTCGGGGGGCTGGCGCCGCGGCAGGCGCTGACGGCCGAGGCGGCGGTCAGCTACCGCGGTGACGGGCTGGGGGAGCAGGCCGGGGTGGGGCTGGCCCGGTACGCGGACGGGGAGGCCGAGGAGCACCTCGACGCGCTGGCCGAGGCCCTGGAGTCGTGCCGGGAGGTACGTACGTCCTCCGGCACCGACCTGCGCTCGCAGGAGCTCCCGGTCGAGAACGCGGCCGACGAGACCGTGGGCGCGCGGCTGAGCGGGCGCCTGAACGGCTACCCGTACGCGATGGACGTCGTGCTGTCGCGGGTGGGCGACACGCTGGTCTCGGTCGTGCACACGGGCATGAACGACGTGGACGCGGCCCGTACCAGCGAGGTGGTCGACGCGGTCATCTCCATGACCGGGACCCACTGACCGGAAGCCTGCTGTCAGGCCTGGTCGAGGCCGCGGGGGCCATCCGCTTGGCGGATTTCTCGTAGCCTTGTTCCCGTGACACTCGATCCTGAAGACAGCAAGATCATCACTCTGGCCCGGGCGGCCCGAGCGCGTAACGAGTCCGCGGAAGGGGCCGCCGTACGCGACGAGACCGGCCGTACGTACTCGGCGACCAACGTGGCGCTGGACGCGCTCGCGCTGTCGGCGGTGCAGGTGGCCGTGGCCATGGCGGTCTCCAGCGGCGCGCGGTCCCTGGAGGCCGTGGCGCTGGTGAGCGAGGGCGCGCCGAGCGCCGCCGACGAGGCCGTGGCCGCGGAGCTGGGCGTCAAGGCGCTGCTCGTGGCCGGTCCCGACGGAAAGCTGCGGGGCTGATCATGCCGATGTCGCCATTTTTGGCGAAATTGCGGGAAAAGGTTGGCACCGATCTGCTCATGCTGCCATCGGCGGCGGGCTTCGTGTTCGACGACGCGGGCAGGCTCCTGGTGGCCCGCCACGGCGACGTCGGCCTCTGGGCCGCGCCGGGCGGCGGCATCGACCCTGACGAGCGGCCTGAGGACGCCATCGTCAGGGAGTTGCACGAGGAGCTCGGCATCGACATCGAGGTACGCGGCCTGGTCGGCGTGTTCGGCGGCCCCGAGTTCCGCACCGTCTACCCGAACGGCCATCAGGTCGGCTACGTCATCGCCGCCTACGCCTGCGTGATCGCCCCGGGCTCCGCCGGGCCGGAGCCGGACGGCGTCGAGATCACCGACTACCGATGGGTGACCGAGCAGGAGTTCTCGGAGCTGCCGACGACGCCCTGGACCCCGATCGCGGCGCCCCAGGCGTTCGCCTGGTGGCGTGCGCATGCCCATTGATAGGCCACAATGCAGAATGTGACTTCGCCAGACAACCATCGCGCCGGATTCGCCTGTTTCGTGGGGAGGCCGAACGTCGGCAAGTCCACGCTCATGAACGCCCTGGTCGGCAGCAAGGTGGCGATCACCTCGTCCAAGCCGCAGACGACCAGGCGCACCATCAGGGGCATCGTGCACCGGCCCGACGCCCAGCTCGTGATCGTCGACACGCCGGGCCTGCACCGGCCGCGCACGCTGCTCGGTGAGCGGCTCGACAGCCTGGTGCTGTCCACGCTGACCGAGGTCGACGCGATCGGCTTCTGCGTGCCCGCCAACGAGCCGATCGGCAAGGGCGACCGGTTCATCGCCGACAAGCTCGCGGCGGTGAAGAAGACGCCGGTCGTGGCGGTCGTGACCAAGTGCGACCTGGCGTCCAAGGAGCAGATCGCGGAGCAGTTGCTGGCGGTGTCGCAGGTGGGGGAGTTCGCCGCGATCGTGCCGGTGTCGGCGCAGTCGGGCGAGCAGCTCGACGTGCTGGCCGACGTGCTGATCGAGCACATGCCCGAGTCGCCGCCGCTCTACGAGGACGGCCAGCTCACCGACGAGCCCGAGCAGGTGCTGGTGGGCGAGCTGATCAGGGAGGCGGCGCTGGAGGGCGTACGCGACGAGCTGCCCCACTCGATCGCCGTGGTCGTCGACGAGATGATGCCCCGGGAGGGGCGGGACGACCTGCTGGACATCTACGCGCACCTGTTCGTGGAGCGGCCCTCGCAGAAGGCGATCGTCATCGGACACAAGGGCGAGCGGCTGCGCGAGGTGGGCACCAAGGCGCGCAAGCAGATCGAGGCCCTGCTCGGCACCCGCGTCTACCTGGACCTGCGGATCAGCGTGGCCAAGGACTGGCAGCGCGACCCCAAGCAGCTGCGGCGCCTGGGCTTCTACGACTGATCGGCTCGGGGCGGCGGACCAGCGCCAGGACGGCCGGCTGATCGGCTCGGGGCGGCAGATCAGCGCCAGGACGGCCGGCTGATCGGCTCAGGGGCGGCGGACCAGTGCCAGGACGGCCAGCACGACGACCGCCACCGCGCAGCCCATGGCCGCGAACCAGCCGGACTTGATCACCGGCCCGACCGACAGCACCTGGCCCAGGTCGAAGGAGAGCCGGTCGCGGACGCCGCTCCCGTCGGTCATGAAGAGCACCAGCACCGCCACCGCCGCCGCCCCCGGGACGGCGGCCAGGGCGGCGACCCTGGGGCGGGTGAGCAGCCCGGCGATGCCGCAGCCCAGCGCCGCCAGGCCCGCCACCAGCGTGTAGACGCCGAACGTGTCGTCGATGCCGCGGATGTCGTTGGCCAGCCCGCCGCCGATCAGCTCGCTGCGCACCTCGAGCCCGGACCACGGCAGGACGGCACAGAACACCAGCAGCGCTCCGGCCACCACGACGGCCAGGGCATAGCCGCGGCGGGCCGCCGGTTTGGCGGGGGCGGGCTGGAGGTAATCGGCCACACGATCACTGTAAGCCGGACACCCGCCTACCACCACCGAACGCAACGGGGTCGTCACCATCACCGCCAACCGCCACTCGTCGCCACCTGCCGCTGGCCGCTGCCTGTCGCTGCCTGTCGCTGCCCGCCGGCGGCCGGTACCGGGTGGCGTTATCGAGCCGCTGGGGCTGGGCGATACGGGGTGGTCGTGCCGCTTCCCTCTGCCACCCCTCCCTCGCCTTAACGGGTTCGCCAGGTCAGGGCTCCGGGGTGAGGGTGGTGCGTTCGCCCCATTCGAGGCGGGAGCGGAGCTGGACGGCGTCCGCGGCCAGGGCGGACACGAGCGTGCCCCGACCGGCCAGGGGCAGGACGGCGACGCCATCGGCCACCACCGGCTCCTTGGCGGACGTCGTGAGGAATGTGGTGCCGACGCAGCGGGCAGAGCCGTAGACGGCCGGGGAGGTGTCCACGGCCGGATCGCCCACGGTGAACTCCTGCCGCAGCACCGGGCGGCCGTCGCACGTCGCGTCGAAGCGGGCGTGGCAACGCCCCGAGACCTCGCCGTGGCGGCCGAAGACGATCTCCTCTCGCCACAGCACCTCGGCGTCCGCCGCCAGCTCGAGGCGTACCAGGAGCCGGTGCTCGCATCCGGCGGCGAGCACCGTGGGCTCCGGGGTGAAGCGGAGTGTGGCGCCCGCCCCCACCCGGGCCGTGACCAGCATCTCGGACGTGCCGGCCCCGGGCAGGACCAGGGTGCTGGCGACCGAGCCCAGCTCCAGGATGGTGCGCGGGGCGACGTCCAGGTCCAGGGAGAGCCGGTCGCCGCCGAGCGGGCCCGCCGCCGTGGAGATGAGATGCACGGTGTACGGCCCCGTCTGGCGCAGCGTCAGCGGGGGCGCCGAGGCCAGCCGGCGGATGAGGGTCCGGCCGTCCGGGGACGAGGCCGTCGCGACGGCGGCGCTCGCCCTCATCCCGCGGCGGCCGGGCCGGACGCTGGCGGGCATCAGGAGACGGGGGCCGCGTGAGCGTGGGACCAGGCCGTCACCTGCTCGGACACCCAGGAAGCGACCGTGGCGGCGGTGGGCTCCTGCCTGATCGAGGTGAACAGCACCGGCCTGTCACCGCGTACGGCCGCCGCGTCCCGATCCATCACGCCCAGGTCGGCGCCCACCATCGGGGCCAGGTCCGTCTTGTTGACGATCAGCAGGTCCGCCGTCGTCACCCCCGGACCGCCCTTGCGCGGCACCTTGTCGCCGCCCGACACGTCCAGCACGAAGATCTGCCTGTCCGCCAGCCCCCGGCTGAACGTGGCCGTCAGGTTGTCGCCGCCGCTCTCCACGATCACCAGGTCCAGCGGGCCGAAGCGGTGCTCCAGGGTCTCCACGGCGTCGAGGTTCGCGGCGATGTCGTCGCGGATGGCGGTGTGAGGGCAGCAACCGGTCTCGACGGCGAGGATGCGCTCGGGGTCGAGCACGCCGGCCCGCCGCAGGAAGTCGGCGTCCTCGGTGGTGTAGATGTCGTTCGTCACCACCCCGAGGGACAGCGACGGGCCCAGCGTCCTGCACAGCGCGGCCACCAGGGCCGTCTTGCCGCTCCCTACCGGGCCGCCCACCCCGAGCCGCAGCGCCCGGCCGCGGCCGTCGGGGGCGTGGTGGTGGTCGTCGTGATTGGCACCCATGTCTGGGGATCCTTCCTTAGGAGACGAACAACCTGACCTCGGCGCGCGCGTGCTGCTCGGCCAGGAGGTCAAGGGCTGGGGACGAGTACGCGGGCAGCGCCGCCGACCACGGGAGCGGGTCCGCGGGGTCCGGGGGCTGCCTCGTGGGGCGGGGGTGGGCGGTTGAGTCGGCGTCCGTCACGTCCTGGTGGGCGGTGGAGCGGGCGTTCGTCACGGCGAGGTGGGCTTCGGTGGCGATGGCCGTGAGGTCGGGGGTGAGGTCGGCCAGGAGTCCGTGCACGGCCACCGGGTCGAGGCCCAGGAGCCGCACCGCCGCCGTGGCGGGGCCGCTGATCGCATGGTACGCCGCCGCCATGGCCGCCTCCTCGGCCGTGGCGCCCGCCGCGTACGCCACCGCTCCGAGGGCGATCGGGTGATGGGGGCTCGGTACGGCTCGTGCCAGCTCATCGAGCACCGGTGACGGCCACACGCGGCGGGCGACCCTGAGGAGGAGCCTGCCCTGGGTCCTGGACGCGTCCCGCTGGGCGGGGGCGGCGGTCCTGGCATCGACCTCGGCGTCGAGCAGCACCCACGGCGACCCGGCCGCGGCCTGACCGACTTCGGGGTCGGCCCCCGGCCCGGTGGTGGTGCTCGCGCTGGAGAGCGGCTGAGGCGGCGGGGTGGTCGGTGCTGGGGTGGTGGCCTGGGTGTGGGCGGCGGCTGTGAGGGTGGCGGCGAGGGCGCCGGTGGTGTGGAGGCGGCCGCGGAGGAAACGTGCCAGCGAGGGCACGTCGGAGACCGCTCCCGACGTGATGGCCTGTTCGGTGCCGCCCGAGTGGGCGTGGCCGCCGGCCGGGAGGCGGGAGTCGGCGAGGAGGAGCAGCGCTGGGTTCATGGCGTCAGAAGAGGAAGTAGCGCTGGGCCATGGGCAGGCGGGTGGCGGGGGCCGGTTCGACGAGGTCGCCGTCGATGCGGACCTCGAACGTGTCGGGCGCCACCTCGATCCGGGGCATGGCGTCGTTGAGCGGCATCGAGGACTTGCCGCGCCGTCGTACGTCCGCCACCGGAGCCAGGCGGCGGCGTACGGACAGCCGGTCCGCGAGGCCGGACTCCAGGGCCACCGGCGCGACGAAGTGGAGCGAGGTGGCGGCGGCGGTCACCGGTGAGGCGCCGAACATGGGACGGGGCAGCACCGGCTGCGGCGTCGGGATGGAGGCGTTGGCGTCGCCCATCTGGGCCCAGGCCACCACCCCGCCTTTGAGCACGAGGTCGGGCTTGACCCCGAAGAACGCCGGGTCCCAGAGGACGAGGTCGGCGAGCTTGCCGCGTTCGACGGAGCCGACCTCGCCGTCCAAGCCGTGGGCGATAGCCGGACAAATCGTGTATTTCGCGATGTAGCGGCGGGCTCGCAGGTTGTCCGCGGGCCCACCCAGCGACCCCCGGCGGCCCTTCATGACGTGCGCCGTCTGCCACGTACGGATGATCGTCTCCCCGATCCGCCCCATCGCCTGCGAGTCCGAGCCGATCATCGAGATCGCCCCCAGATCGTGCAGCACGTCCTCGGCGGCCATCGTCGCCGGCCTGATGCGCGACTCGGCGAAGGCCAGGTCCTCCGGGATCGACGGGTTGAGGTGGTGGCACACCATGAGCATGTCGAGGTGCTCGTCCAGCGTGTTGACGGTGTGCGGCCGGGTGGGGTTGGTGGAGGAGGGCAGGACGTTGGGGTAGGAGGCGACGCGGATGATGTCGGGAGCGTGCCCGCCGCCGGCCCCTTCGGTGTGGTACGCGTGGATCATCCGATCCCCGATGGCCTTCAACGTCGACTCCACGAACCCCGCCTCGTTCAGCGTGTCCGTGTGCAGCGTCACCTGCACCCCCGACGCGTCCGCCACGCTCAGGCAGGCGTCGATGGCGGCCGGCGTCGAGCCCCAGTCCTCGTGCAGCTTGAAGCCGGAGGCCCCGGCCTCGAGCTGCTCCGTCAGGCCGTCCGTGGAGACCGTGTTGCCCTTGCCGAGCAGCGCGAAGTTCAGCGGGTACGCGTCCAGCGACTCCAGCATCCGGCCCAGGTACCAGGCTCCGGTGACGGTCGTCGCCTTGGTGCCCTCGACGGGCCCGGTGCCGCCGCCGACGATCGTGGTGACGCCGGACGCGATCGCCTCGTCGAGGACCTGCGGGCAGATCAGGTGGACGTGCGAGTCGACGCCCCCGGCGGTGAGGATCTTGCCGTTGCCCGCGAGCACCTCCGTGGACGGCCCGATGACCAGGTCGACGCCGTCCATCGTGTCGGGGTTGCCGGCCTTGCCGATGGCGTAGACACGGCCGTCGCGGATGCCGACGTCGGCCTTGACCACGCCCCAGTGATCGAGGATCACCGCGCCGGTGATGACCAGGTCGGCCGCGCCCTGCGCCCGGGTGGTCCGCGCCTGTCCCATGGACTCGCGGATGACCTTGCCGCCGCCGAACACCGCCTCGTCGCCCGGCCCGGCGGGCCCGATCGACAGGTCCTCGGTGACCTCGATGAACAGATCGGTGTCAGCCAGCCGGATCTGGTCGCCGACCGTGGGGCCGTAGAGCGCCGCGTACCGGGCGCGCGAGATGTCAGCCATCGAGCGGCCCCGCCCACTCCGGCCGCAGCCCGGGCACGACCCGGTTGCCCGCCAGCGGCACGAGCGTCACGTCGCGCTCGACGCCCGGCTCGAACCTGATCGCCGTCCCCGCCGGCACGTCCAGCCGCATGCCCCAGGCCGCCTTCCTGTCGAACTCCAGCCCCGGGTTGGCGGCCGCGAAGTGGTAGTGCGAGCCCACCTGCACCGGCCGGTCCGCCGTGTTCACCACCCGCAGCGTGCGGCGCTCGCGCCCGGGGTTGAGGGTGTGAGCGCCCTCGGGGTGCACGTACTCGCCCGGGATCACGGGATCGGCCTGTGTACGGTGACCAGCTTCGTCCCGTCGGGGAACGTCGCCTCGATCTGCACGCTCTCCAGCATCTCCGGCACGCCTTCCATGACGTCGGCCCGGCCGAGCACCGACCGTCCGGCCTCCATCAGGTCGGCCACGGAGCGCCCGTCCCTGGCCCCCTCCATGAGGAACGACGCGATGATGGCGGTAGCCTCGGGGTGGTTCAGACGCAGGCCCCTGGCCTGCCGCTCGCGCGCCACCCCGGCGGCGACGTGGATGAGCAGCCGTTCCTGCTCGTGTGAGGTAAGCCGCATGGCCGGACCATAGGAACCGGCGGTTTCGTGGCTGTTGCCGGGGCATGTCGTGTTGGTTTCGCACTGCGACTCAACCCCCATATTTCGGATTAAGTGCATTTGTGAACACTCGGCAAACGCGTCTTAACAACCGCGATCTACTCGGGAAATCTCGCGGAGTCACCTTTCTCCCAGTAACGGTTGGCAGGAAGGAACGGCTGTGCGCATCTCCCGTCCGATTGTCTCCGCCACCTTGGTGTTGGCCCTCGCGGCCTGTGGATCGAACGCCGAGCCCGCCGACTCCAAGGAGATCAAGGTGGGCCTCCTCCACTCGCTCAGCGGCACGATGGCGATCAGCGAGGTCACCGTCCGCGACGCCGAACTCCTGGCCATCGAAGAGATCAACAAGGCCGGCGGCGTGCTCGGCAAGCAGCTCGTCCCCGTGGTGGAGGACGGCGCCTCCGACTGGCCCACGTTCGCGGAGAAGGCCACCAAGCTGATCAGGCAGGACAAGGTCGCCACCGTCTTCGGCGGCTGGACCTCGGCCAGCAGGAAGGCCATGCTGCCGGTCTTCGAGCGCCACAAGGCCCTGCTCTGGTATCCGGTGCAGTACGAGGGGCTGGAGAGCTCGCCGTACATCTTCTACACGGGCGCCACCACCAACCAGCAGATCATCCCCGGCCTCGACTACCTGAAGGAGCAGGGCAAGAAGAAGCTGTTCCTGGTGGGCAGCGACTACGTCTTCCCGCGGACCGCGAACAAGATCATCAAGGCGTACGCGGCGGCGAACGGGATGGAGATCCTCGGCGAGGAGTACACGCCGCTCGGCCACACCGAATACTCCACGCTGGTCAACAAGGTCATGCAGGCCAAGCCGGACGCCGTCTTCAACACCCTGAACGGCGACAGCAACGTGGCCTTCTTCAAGCAGCTCAAGAGCGCGGGCTCGTCCGCCGACAGCATGCCGGTGCTGTCGGTGAGCATCGCCGAGGAGGAGGTCACCGGCATCGGCGTGGACAACATCGTGGGCCAGCCGGTCGCCTGGAACTACTACCAGACCACCGACACCCCGGCCAACGACGCGTTCGTCAAGGCGTACAAGGCCAAGTACGGGCAGAACAAGGTCACCTCCGACCCCATGGAAGCCGGCTACAACGCGGTCTACCTGTGGGCCGAGGCGGTCAAGAAGGCGGGCAGCACCGAGGTCGAGGCGGTCAAGAAGGCCGCGCCCGGCATCTCGCTCGAACGCCCCGAGGGCCTGGTCACCATCGACGGCGAGAACCAGCACATGTACAAGACCGCCCGCATCGGCATCATCCAGCCCGACGGCCTGATCAAGCAGGTGTGGGACTCCGGCAAGCCGATCAAGCCGGACCCGTACCTCAAGGGCTACTCCTGGGCCTCAGGCCTGGCGGCGGGGCAGTGATGCCGGCCTTCCTCAACCAGCTCCCCATCGGCCTGTCCATCGGGGCGGTGCTGCTGCTCATCGCGCTCGGGCTGACGTTCACGTTCGGGCAGATGGGCGTGATCAACATGGCGCACGGCGAGTTCATCATGGCGGGCGCGTACACCGCGTTCCTGCTGCAGGACCTGGTGCTCGCGCTGCCGGCGGCGTTCCTGGTGGCGGGGCTCATGGGGCTGATCCTGGAGCGGGCCGCCATCAGGCACTTCTACGGCCGCCCGCTGGACACGCTGCTGCTCACCTGGGGTGTCAGCCTGGTGCTGCAGCAGCTCGCCCGCGACCTGTTCGGCGCGCCGAACGTGCAGGTGCCCGCCCCCTCCTGGCTCGCGGGCGGGGTGGGCATCCTGCCCTACAACCGGCTGTTCATCATGGGGCTCGCGATCGCCGGCGTGGTGGCGGTCTGGGTGTACCTCAACCGCACCGGGCTCGGCCGCCGGACCCAGGCCGTCGTGCAGAACCGGCAGCTCGCCGCGACCAGCGGCATCGACACCGGCCGGGTGGACATGCTGACGTTCTTCATCGGGTCCGGGCTGGCGGGCGTGGCCGGGGTGGCGCTGACGCTGATCGGGCCCGTCGGGCCGGCGCTCGGCACGTACTACATCGTGGACGCGTTCCTCGTCGTCGTGGCGGGCGGGCTCGGGCAGCTGCGCGGCGCCGTGCTGGCCGCGATCGGGCTGGGGCTGCTGAACTCCTACGCCGAGTTCTGGTCGGACGCCTCCCTGGCGAAGGTCATCGTGTTCGCCGTGATCATCGCGTTCCTGCAGGTGCGCCCGCAGGGCATGTTCGTGCTGCGGTCGAGGGTGCTCACATGATCAAGAGAAATCTGCCTTTCGCGACCGTGGCCGTGATCGCCCTGGTGGCGGCCCCGCTGCTGCTGGAGCCGTTCCGGCTGGGGCTGCTGGCGAAATACCTCTGCTACGCGATCGTCGCGCTCGGGATCGGGCTGGCCTGGGGGCAGGGCGGCATGCTCACCCTCGGCCAGGGCGTCTTCTTCGGGCTCGGCGGCTACGCCATGGCGATGTACCTCAAGCTCAACGAGGCCGGCGGCGGGCTGCCCGACTTCATGGTGTGGAGCGGGGTGGAGCGGCTGCCCGCGCTGTGGGCGCCGTTCGCCAACCCCATATTCGCCCTCGCCATGGCCGTGCTCGGACCCGTGGCGATCGCGCTGCTGCTGGGCGCGCTGGTGTTCCGGCAGCGGGTACGGGGCGCGTACTTCGCGATCCTCACCCAGGCGCTGGCCGCCGCCCTGGTCATCCTGCTCGTCGGCCAGCAGGGCCTGACCGGCGGCACCAACGGCATGACGAACTTCTTCGAGCTGTTCGGCCAGGACCTGGCCGAGGACTCCACGCAGCGGACGCTCTACCTCGTGGTGGCCGTCGTCCTCGGGGCCCTCTACCTCGCCACCCGCCAGCTCGTGAACAGCCGCTACGGCCGGCTCCTCGTCGCCGTCAGGGACGGCGAGGACCGGGTGCGCTTCCTCGGCTACGACCCGGCCCTGGTCAAGACCGTCACCTTCGCCGCCTCGGCGGGCATGGCGGGGCTGGCGGGGGCGCTGTTCGTGCCGGTGGTCGGCATCATCTCGCCCGCGCTGCTCGGCGTCGTGCCCTCGCTGGAGCTGGTCGTCGCGGTGGCCGTCGGCGGGCGGCACGCGCTGGCCGGCGCGGTGCTCGGCGCGGTCGTCATGGGCTACGCCAAGACGGCGTTCAGCGAGCAGTTCGCCGACGGCTGGCTCTACCTGCAGGGCGCGCTGTTCATCCTGGTCATGACGCTCGCCCCGAAGGGGATCGTGGGCCTGGTGGGGAGGTGGCGGCGTGCTCGAACTGCGTGACGTCCAGGTCGTGTTCGACGGGTTCCGGGCTCTCGACGGCGTGGACCTGACCGTGCCCGAAGGCGAGCTGCGCTTCCTGATCGGGCCCAACGGCGCGGGCAAGACCACGCTGATCGACGTGATCACCGGCCTCACCAGGCCGGCGGCGGGCAGCGTGCGGTTCGGCGAGCACGACCTGGTCGGCAGGAGGGAGCACCAGATCGTCCGCCTGGGCGTCGGCCGCACGTTCCAGACGTCGGTCGTGTTCGAGGAGCTGACCGTGGTCGAGAACCTCGATCTCGCGGCCAGCTTCCGCAAGCCGCTCTGGTCGCTGGCCAGGCGGCGCAAGGGCGTGTCGGAGGCCGTCGAGGAGGCGCTGGCCAGGACCGGACTCGAAGATCTCGCCGAACGTTCGGCCGGTGTTCTCTCGCACGGCCAGCGCCAGTGGCTGGAGATCGGCATGCTGCTGGCGCAGCGCCCCCGGCTGCTGCTCCTGGACGAGCCGGTGGCGGGCATGTCCAGCGACGAACGGGAGCGCACGGGGGAGCTGCTCACCCAGATCGCCGCCGACCACACGGTGATCGTGGTGGAGCACGACATGGAGTTCCTTCGGCGGCACGCCTCGACGGTGACCGTGCTGCACGAGGGCAGGGTGCTCGTGGAGGGGTCGGTCGACGAGGTCAGCGCCGACCCCCGCGTCCAGGAGGTCTACCTGGGGAGGAGGGCCAGCGATGCTGTCGGTGACCGGCCTTGAGTCGGGGTACGGGAGGGCACGCGTACTGTTCGGGGTCTCCATGGAGGTCGGGCCCGGACAGCTCGTGTGCGTCATGGGACGCAACGGCGTCGGCAAGACCACGCTGCTCAACACCGTCATGGGCGTGATCCCGGCGACGGCCGGCACGGTCATGTTCGACGGCCGCGACGTCACCCGGCTGAAACCGCACGAGCGGGTCAGGCTCGGCATGGGGTACGTCCCCCAGGGCCACCAGTGCTTCCCCCAGCTCTCGGTCCTGGGCAACCTGCTGGTCACCATGGAGGCCGCCAGGGTGACCAGGGAGGCCATCGACGAGGCCCTGGACGTGTTCCCCGCGCTCAAGCCGCTGCTCAAACGGAGCGCCGGCCACCTGTCGGGCGGCCAGCAGCAGCAGCTCGCCATGGCCCGGGCCCTGGTCACCAGGCCCAGGATGCTCATACTCGACGAGCCGACCGAGGGCATCCAGCCGTCGATCATCCTGGAGATCGAGGCGGCGATCGAGCGGCTGCACGCCGCCGGGCTGGCCGTGCTGCTCGTGGAGCAGTACCTGGACATCGCGCTGCGGCTGGCCGACACGTTCGTCATCCTCGACGGCGGGCACGTCGTGCGCACCGGGGCCGCCGAGGAGCTGCACCGGGAGGACGTGCGCCGCCTGCTCGCGGTCTAACCCTGGGCCAGGAGAGCGCGGGCGTTGGCGGCGCCCTGGCGGTCGCCGGTCCGCTCGAACACCTCCAGCGCCGCCCCGGCCAGCTCCCGCGCCCGCCCCGCCGCGCCCTCGGCCCGGTTCACCCTGGCCAGGGCCAGCAGGGCGTGCGCGTCCAGCAGCCGGTCGCCGAGGCGTACGGCGATGCTCCTCGCCTGCTCGGCGGCGGCCCTGGCGTCCGATTTGGCGGCCTGCGCCAGGTGTGTCGCGGACAGGTCGAGCAGCGTGTCGGCCTGCCGGTGCCGGTCGCCCAGCTCGTCCAGGTGCTTGACGGCGGCCCGCAGGCGTTCGGCGGCCTCGTCGAGCCGCCCCGCGCGGCGCAGCACGGCCCCGAGCACTCGCTCGGCGTCGGCGGCGTCCCGCTGGTTGTCCGCGCCCTCCAGGCAGGTGCGCAGGGCCCGCTCGGCGTCCTCCAGCCGCCCCTGCTCCAGGTGGACGCGGCCGAGCCGGCGCCTGGTGTGGTTCACCTCGCGGGTCCGGCCCTGCCGCAGGAACATGCCCAGCGCCAGCCGCAGCCGCCCGTGCGCGAGCTCCCACTCCCGCTCGGCCAGGTGCAGGTCGCCCTGGTCCAGCAGGACCAGCGCCTCGCCCCGGTCGTCGCCCGAGCGCCGCGCCGCCTCCAGCGCCCGCGCGGCCACCGCCCGCCAGTCGTCCAGGAACCGGTGGCGCTCCAGGTAGGGAGCCAGCAGATGCGCCAGCCGCCAGCACCCCTCGTCGAGCCCCGCCGCGTGCAGATCGGCGACCAGGCTCACCAGGAACGCCCGCTCGGCCGCCAGCCACTCGACCGACTCCCTGATGTCCCTGGTGGCCACGGCCGTGGCCGGATCGCCCGACACCAGCGAGAACCGCGAGGCCCGCACCCTGGCCAGCACCATCTCCGACAGCCGCCCCAGCACGCCCGGCACGGGCTGCTCGCGGGCGAAGAGCCTGGTCAGGTCGTGCAGCCGATAGCGGACCTGGCCCGCCACGTCCACGCCGTGCGTCTCCAGCAGGCCCGCGTCCACCAGCGCCTCGGCCTGCCCGCCGAGCTGCTCGGTCACCCAGTCGGCGAAGTCGGGGGCCGACAGCGCGCCGAGCCCCCGCAGCGTCAGCCGGGCGGACTCGGGCAGCCCGTCGAAGCCGATCGCGAACACACTGCGCACCGCCTGGTCACCCGCGTGCAGCCGGTCGAGCCGCTCGTGCTCGTCCTCCAGCAGGCTCACCAGGTAGTCGACGGTCCACTCCGGCCGGGCCGCCAGCCGGGAGCCGGCGATGCGCAGCGCGATCGGCAGGCCGCCGCAGAAGCGGGCCAGCCGGGTCATGGCGTCGTCGGCCGGCCGGCCCGAGCTGTTCACCAGCAGGTCGATGGCCTCGCCGGCGCCGAGCACGCCCACCGACAGCCGCCGCGCGCCCGTCAGGCCGCCGAGCGAGGACCGGCTGGTCACGATCGTCGGGCACGAGGTCAGCAGCGGCCGCACCTGCGCCTCGCCCGAGGCGTTGTCGAGCAGCACCAGCAGCCTGCGGTTGGCCGTGTAGGTGCGGAACAAGCGCTCCCGCTGCTCCGGCGAGGCCGGGATCGCCTGGGCCGGGCAGCCCAGCCAGCGTAGGAAGTCCTCCAGCACGGCCGACGGGGCCGTCGTCTCGCGCAGGTCGGCGTACAGGATGCCGTCGGGGAAGCTCTCCCGCTCCCGCCAGGCCGCGTGCACGGCCAGCGCCGACTTGCCCGCGCCCGCCTGCCCGTGCACCACGACGTGGCCGCCCACCACCTCGTCGAGCAGCTCGCCCCGGCCGGTGAAGCCGGTCACGTCGGGCGGCAGCAGCACCGGCGGGCCGGCCGAGACGTGCAGCGACACGTCGTCGTGCAGCATGCGGTGGTAGAGCAGCTGCAGCTCGGAGTCGGGCTCGATCGCGAGCCCGCCGTCGAGCTGGTCACGCAGCACCGCGTACGCGGCCAGCGCGTCCACCCGGCGGCCGCTGCGGTAGAGGGCCAGCATGTACTGGCCGCGGAAGCGCTGCCACATCGGATGCTGCCTGGTCAGCCGGCGCAGCTCGGCGAGCAGCTCGCGGTGCCTGCCGGCGTCCAGGTCGGCCTGCACCCGGCGCTCCAGCGCCAGTAATCGCAGCTCCTCCAGCTCCTCGCGCAGCCGGCGCGTCTCGACCCACCGCTCGCCCTCGGGGTCGACGTCCTCCAGGACCTCGCCCCGCCACAGGCTCAGCGCCTCCTCGTAGGCCCCCTTGTCCACCAGCAGCCGGAACCGGTCGACGTCGAGCTGCCCGTCGCCCAGCGCCAGCACGTACGAGCCCGCCACGGTCGTGATCACGTCTTTCCCGACGAGCTGGCGGAGCTGGCCGACGTAGCCGCGCACCAGCGAGTCGGAGCGGTCGCCGCCCTCGCGTGGCCACAGCAGCCTGCGCAGCCGCTCGACCTTGAGCGGGCGCCCGGCGTTCAGCAGGAACATCGCCAGCAGGTCGCGGTGCTTCGGCACGGTGGGGGTGCGGTCCTGGCCGTCGCCGTCGAGCACCTCGAGCGGCCCCATGATGCGAAATTCCACGCGACCTTCCTTTGAGGAGGAGATGTCGATCAGAATGGCACAACTGATGGCTGCTCTCACTCCCACCGACCCCGACCGGCTGGGCCGCTACTGGCTGGCCGGGCGGCTCGGCGCCGGCGGCCAGGGCGTGGTGTACGAGGCGTACGGGCAGGGCGGCGAGCGGGTCGCGGTCAAGGTGCCCAGGTTCGACAGCGCCGAGGCCAGGGCCAGGCTGGCCAAGGAGGCGGCGGCGGCCCGGCGGGTGGCCTCGTTCTGCACGGCCAGGGTGATCGAGGCGCAGGTGGACGTGCCCGCCCCGTACATCGTGAGCGAGTTCGTCCCCGGGCCCAGCCTGCGGCAGGTGGTCGCGGAGTCGGGGCCGTACGAGGGCGACCGGCTGCGCCGGCTGGCCGTCGGGGTGGCGACCGCGCTGACGGCCATCCACCAGGCCGGGATCGTTCACCGGGACCTGAAGCCGGACAACATCATCCTCGGCCCCGACGGACCACGCGTGATCGACTTCGGGGTGGCCCGCGAGGTCGGGCCGACCACCTCCGGGCCCATCATGGGGACGCCGCAGTACATGCCGCCCGAGGTGTTCCAGGGGCGCGCGGCGACGGCGGCGGCGGACCTGTGGGCGTGGGGGATGGTGGTGCTGTTCGCGGCCAGGGGGAGTGACGCCGTGGAGGCGGGCGATCCGGTGGCGGTCGTCACGCGGGTGCTGAGCTTCGGTCCGGACGCCGGCGGGCTGCCCGAACCGCTCGGGTCACTCGTTTCGGCGGCCCTCTCCCAGGCGCCCGCCGACCGGCCGCCGGCGAAGACGGTGCTCCTGCAGTTGCTGGGCGAGCCGGACGGGGACGCGCTGGTCGCGGGCGGGGCGCTGGCGGGGGAGCTCAGGAGCGCCGTCGCGGAGCCCGATCTCGGGGCCGTCGCCGAGGAGCTCTACGCCGAGCTGACGGAGGCCGAGCGGGCGAGCGTTCCCGAGGTCCTGCTGCGGATGATCGACGGCGACGAACTCCGGCCGGTCGGCCGCGACGAGCTCCCGGACACCGGGGCCGTGGACGCCCTGCTCGACGTCTTCGCCGCCGCGGGCCTCCTCACGCGGAGCGGCACCACGTTCGAGCTGGCCCGGCCGGGGCTCATCCAGGCCTGGCCCCGGCTGCGCGACTGGGTGGCCGCCAACCGCGAGGGCCTGCCCGTGCACCGCCGCCTCGCCGACGCGGCCGCCCAGTGGGACGGCCACGGCAGGAAGCCCGCCGACCTGCTGCACGGCTCCAACCTCGACAGGGCGCTGCGGTGGGCGGCCTCCGAGCGCAGGGACCTCACGCTGGCCAGGCGGGAGAGCGAGTTCCTCGACGCGGCGGCCAGGCAGACCAGGCGGCAGTCCAGGAGGCGGGGCCTGCTGGCGGCGGCCTTGGCCGTGCTTCTGGCGGTCGCGCTCGGCGGGCTCGGGCTGGCCGAATATCTGCGCAGGCAGACCGTACGCCAGCGCGACGACGCCCTGGCCAGGGAGCTCGCCCTGCGGGCCGCCGACCTGCGGCAGTCGGAGCCGCCGCTGGCGCGGCTGCTCACCGTGGCGGCCTGGCGGCTGAATCCATCGCTGCCCGAGACGCGCGGGGCGCTCTACGACTCGCTCTCCCAGCCCGTGACCGACGTCTTCACCGATCCGTACCGCGGCTCCGGCTCCGTGTACGGGCTCGGCCAGGACGGGCGTGCGCTCGTCGCCGTACAGGCCGGTCTGGCCAGGATCTGGGACGTGCCGGCGCACCGGCTGCTCCGGGAGATCGCCGGGGTGGGCACCGGCGTGCGCAAGGCGGCGATCGACCCCGGCGGGCGCACCCTCGCCCTCCAGGACGACCGGGGAGTACGGCTCTGGGACGTCGCCACGGGTCACCCGCTCGGCGACCGGTTCGGGGTGCCCGCGGGCGAGCTGGGCGAGCTGGAGTTCGACGCGACGGGGCGGCTGCTGTCCGTGCCCGTGGGACCGGCCGCCGTCGAGCGCTGGTGGGACATCGGCACCCGCAGGCCCCTCACCACACCCGGGGGAGCGGGGCTGGACGCGGTGAGCCCGGACGGCCGCCTCGGCGTCGTCGCCAGCAGCGTCACCGGCCGCGCCCAGCTCTGGGACCTGCGCGCCGGCAGGCGCCTGGCCGCCCCGCGGCTGCCGCTCCGGGCCGATCTCCTGGAGGCGGAGTTCAGCGCGGACGGCCGGGCGCTGGCGGTCACCGCGAACCGGGCGCCCGGCGAGTCCGGCATCACGGTCTACGGCCTCCCCGGGGGCGAGGTGCGGCTGAGCGACGAATCGGGGGACGCGGTCGAGTTCGCGTTCGGTGACAGGTTCGTCGCCACCTGGGGATGGGGCCAGGAACTGGTGATCCGCCGATGGCCCGGCGGGGACGTCGTGCTGCGGCGGCAGCCGCCCGCTCCCATCCTCGACCTGCGCTTCGACGGCGACCGGCAGGCGCTGCGGCTGCTGAGTGACGGCGGGGCCGTCTTCACGATGGACGTCTCCATGCTGTTCGACCGGTCGATCGGCGGCGGCGACGACCAGGGCCAGGTCCTGCTCGACCCGTCGTCCCGGATCCTGGCGGCCAAGGAGCACGCCGCCCTCACCCTGTGGGACGCGGAGACGGGACGCCGGCTGGCGGCCCCGATCAGGTGGCGGGGCACGGGCGCGGCCATGGCGTTCAGCCGCGACGGCCGCCGCCTGGCCTTCGTCGAGGACGACACCGTGCACGTCATCCAGGTGCGGCCGGGGGCCGCGGCCCAGGAGTTCCGGATCGCGACCAAGGGTGCGAACGGGGTCGACGCGGTCGCCTTCAGCCCGGACGGCCGCACGCTCGCGCTCTCACCCTGGGGCACCGGCGGCGGCCTGCCGGTGGAGCTGCACGACCTCGAACGCGGGACCTCCAGGACGGCGACGGTCCCGGGAGCGGGGCAGTTGGCCTTCCGGCCGGACGGGCGCTTGCTGCTGGCGGGCATGACACCGCGGCTCATCGACCCCCGGACGGCCGCCGGACGGTCGCCCGGCCCCGGCGCCGGGCAGCTCGAGGGCGTCTTCGCCTTCAGCCCCGACGGCAGGCGGGTGGCGTTCTCCGGACCCGACCGGATCACCGTCTGGGACGGGGACGTCACCACCCGGCTGGCGAGCTTCCCCGCCGTGCCGGACAGCGACGTCGCGCAGCTCGCCTGGTCGCCCGACGGGCGCACGCTGGCCGCGTACGAGGGGGGCGACCGCGTCCACCTGTGGGACGTGCCGCACAACCACCCGCTGGGCATGATCTTCGACGGCCTCCAGTCGTTCCAGGCGGTCGGGAGCGGCCGGCTGGCGTTCTCACCGGACGGCAAAAGGGTCTACAGCGTCACGCCGGACGGCACGCTGCGCACCCACGAGCTCGACGGGGAGCGGGTGGCCGGCGCCGTCTGCCGGCGCGCCGGACGTACCCTCACCGCCCAGGAGTGGACCCGCCACCTGCCCGGCGTCGAGCCCTTCACCCTCTGCCGCTAGGCGGTCCAGGCGCGGGCCGACCTGATGATCTCCTCCAGGTGGTCGCTGTGCGCGCCGCGCCAGTAGACCTGGCCGCACTCGCCGCACCGCCCGTACGCGTCGTAGTTGCGCTCCGTGCCCGCCTCCAGCAGCGGCGCGATCTCCTGCTTGGCGACCGGCCGCAGCTCGCCGTTGCACGCCGTGCACCGCGTCCACGGGCGCAGCGGCGGGGTGAAGCGTTCGAGCAGGTCGCGGAGCTGGTCGGCGGGGCGGGAGCCGCGTACGTACGCGCCCAGCCACAGCGCGCGGCGGCGCAGCAGGCCGCGGTCCTGCGTGAGCAGCACCCGGTGCTCCTCGTTGGCCTGCACCACCAGCGAGGGGTCGTCCATGTCGTTGTGGTAGGCCGTGTCGATGCCGAGCAGCCGCAGCCGCCGCGCCAGCGTGCCCAGGTGCACGTCCAGCAGGAACCGCGGCTCCTCCGGCAGCGGCTGCGGGCGCGGCACCGGCTGGACCTCCACCACGTCACCGGCCACGAGCTGGTACGACGGCGGCACCCCGCGGCCGTCGGCGACCATCGGCCCCACCTCGGTCAGCGGGATGCCGAGCGACTCGACGTGGTGACCCAGCGTCGAGGTGCCGTCCGGCGTCACCCGCTGCCATTCCTGGCGCCGGCTCACCGGCAGGAACATCGTCAGCTCTGAGGCGATGAGTAGGCGTGCGTCCCGTTCGCTCACATGTCCATTCTGGTGGACCGGATAACGTAATTTCATGCCGATATCTCGCCGTGCCTTCCTGGGGCTCGCCGCGCTGGCGGCCGGGTGCTCGGCCGACGACGGCAGGCGGGCCGAGTTGCGGCTGGCGACGGGCGTGACGGGTGGGATCTACGAGCAGCTGGGTGACGGGCTCGCACGGGAGCTGCGGCAGGACGGGCTCACGGTGCGGGTGATGAAGACCGCGGCCAGTGTGCAGAACCTGACGATGATGACCGACGGGCGGGCCGACGTGGCGTTCGCGCTGGCCGACAGCGCCGACGACGCCGTCAGGGTGCGCCACCAGCCGGTCTCCGCGCTGGCCAGGGTGTACATGAACTACGTCCACCTGGTGGTGCGGCGGGGCTCCGGCATCGTGGCGGTCAAGGACCTGGCGGGGCGGGCGGTCTCCATCGGGCTGGAGGGCTCGGGCACCGCGGTGACCGCCACCCGCGTGCTGGCCGTGGCCGACCTGGCCGAGCCCGCCGAGGTCAGCAGGCTGGGCCTGGACGAGTCGGTCCAGGCGTTGCGCGACGGCGCGATCGAGGCGTTCTTCTGGTCGGGCGGGGTGCCCACGCCGGTCCTGACCGCGCTGAAGGACATCGAGCTCGTGCCGCTGGAGCCGCTGGTGACGGTCCTGCGCCGCCGGTTCGGCCCGCTCTACGAGCACGGGCTGGTGCCCGCCGGCGTGTACGGCGTCGGCCGGCCGGTGCCGACCATCGGCACCCCCAGCTACCTGATGTGCCGGGCCACGCTCCCGGACGATCTCGCGTACTCGATCACCGAGACCCTCTTCGGCGCCCGCGACCGCCTCCAGGCCCCGTCGGCGCCGGGCGGGCGGCTCGACGTGCGCTACGCCATCGGCACCGGCGTCGTCCCGCTCCACCCGGGCGCCGCCCGCTATTACCGCTCGGCCTACGGCTGAGCACTCAGGCGCAGCTCCACGACCAGACCGTGCGGTACGGCGGGCAGCAGCGCCAGCGTGGCCCCGCACGCCCTGGCCAGCTCGGCGGCGATGGCCAGGCCCAGGCCGCTGCCCACCACGTTCGCGTGGGCCCCGGACCGCCAGAACCGTCCCAGCGCCTCCGCCCGCTCCTCCTCGCCGAGCCCGGGCCCGTCGTCCGCGATCCGCAGCACCCCGTCCTCCAGGGTGACCGTGACGGTGCCGCCCTCGGGCACGAACTTCTGGGCGTTGTCGAGCGCGATGTCCGCGACCCTGGCCGCCGCCTCGGGAACCACCGCCATTTCCGAAATTTCGGTTATGAGGTGGATGCCCTTGGCCGCGTACACCTCCCGCCACGTCCCCAGCCGGGGCGCCAGCGGGATCTCCTTGCCCTCGACGCCCGCGCCCGCCTCCACCTTCGCCAGCGCCAGCAGGTCCTCCACCAGCAGCGCCAGCCGGTCCAGCTCCGCCATCGCCTCCTCGAACTCGGCCGTGCCCTCACCCCGCAGATGCGGCTCCAGGTTCTCCAGCCGCAGCCCCAGCACCGTGAGCGGGGTGCGCAGCTCGTGGGAGGCGTCCGCCACGAACGCCCGCTGCCGCTCCATCGCGTTGGAGACCGCGTCCGCCATGGCGTTGAAGCGCTCCTCCAGCCGCCGCAGCTCGGAGGGCCCGGCGCCGGGGTGCGCCCGCGCGTCGAGCCTGCCCTGCGCGATGGCCCGCGTGGTCCGGTCGAGCTCGGTGACGGGCCGCAGGATCCAGCGGGCCAGCCGCCTGGCCACCAGCGCCGAGTAGCCCAGCGCCACCAGCGCGCCGACCAGCAGCGCGCCCCACACCAGCGACACGTCCTGCCTGGCCCGGTCGGTGGGGGCCTCCAGCAGCACCACGCCGGACAGCTGCGCGTCCCGGCCCGCGGGCTCGGCCAGCAGCACCGTGGCCGGTCCGAACGGGCTGATCGTGGGCAGGTCCTCGGTCGTGCGGCCGGACAGCGCCAGGCGGGTGGCCTCCCGGTCGTCGGCCTCGAAGCGGCCCGCGGTGGCCAGGACGGAGCCGTCGCGGTCGCGTACGCGTACCGCCGCCCCGTAGAGCTCGGCGTAGCGGTCGATCTCGGCGATCAGCCCCGAGCGGTCGTCCTCCCTGGCCGCCTGGTCGGCCAGCTCCGCGAAGCGGGTGGCGTCGGCGCGGCGGTCGAGGAGCAGGCGGTTCGTGCGGTGGGAGGCGTAGGCGAGGCCCAGCGGCACGGCCAGCGCCGCGATCAGGAAGACGATCAGCGTGGTGAACGTGACCACCAGGCGGGAGTTCACGCCGTCGAGCCCAGCCGGTAGCCGGTGCCGCGCAGCGTCTCCACCAGCCCCGGACGGCCGGTCTTGGACCGCAGGTTGGCCACGTGCACGTCGAGCGAGCGGGACGCCGACAGCAGCGGGTCGCCCCAGACCTCGTCGAGGATCTCCTCCCGGCCGCGCACCACGCCCGGCTCGCGCGCCAGCAATGCCAGCACGTCGAACTCCCGCCGCGTCAGCGTCACCGGCTCGCCGGCCACCGTGACCTGCCTGGACTCCAGGTCGATGCGGACGTCGCCGACGCTCACCACGTCGTCGCGGGCCGGCATCGGCCTGGTGCCGCGCCGCACCACCGCCTCCATGCGGGCCATCAGCTCCACCGTGCGGAACGGCTTGACCAGGTAGTCGTCGGCCCCGGACCGCAGCCCGCGCAGCACCTCGCGTTCCTCCGTGCGGGCCGTGACCACGATGAGCGGCACCGCCGACACCCGGCGCAGGCGGCGTAGCACGTCGAGCCCGTCCATGTCGGGCAGGCCCAGGTCGAGCAGGACGAAATCGACGCCCCCCGCCAGGCGGAGGGCGTCGACGGCCAGCCCGGCACGGGTGACCTGATGGCCGTGCCGGACGAGGGCCGTGGTGAGCGCGGACGCGAGCCGATCGTCGTCCTCGACCAGGAGAACTCGCATGTGCCCAGGTTAGACGCGGGCCGCGACCACATCCTCCGAAGCCTGTTCGGCGCGGGAGAGGGCGGCGTCCCTGGTCTCGCGCATGGTGAGGTAGACCACGAGGGACACGGCGGCGCAGGCGGAGACGTACCAGAAGTAGCCGGACTCGATCTTGTTGTTCTTGAACCACAGCGCCACGTACTCGGCGGTGCCGCCGAACAGGGCGTTCGCGATGGCGTAGGGGAGGGCGACGCCGAGCGCGCGCACGTTCGTCGGGAACAGCTCGGCCTTCACCACCGCGTTGATCGAGGTGTAGCCGGTGACGATGATCAGGCCGATCAGCGAGAGCGTGAGCCCGCCGGCGAACCCCGTGACCCCACCGAGCGCCGTCATCAGCGGCACCGTGCCCAGCATCGACCCGATCCCGAACGTGATCAGCAGCGGCCGCCGCCCGATCCGGTCCGACAGCCCACCGGCCAGCGGCTGCAGGCACATGAAGATGAACAGCGCGCAGAAGCTCACCAGCGTGGCCGTCTCCTTGGGCAGGCCGGCGGTGATGGCGAGGTATTTGGTGAGGTACGTGGTGTAGGTGTAGTACGCGACCGTGCCGCCCATGGTCAGGGCGATGACCAGCAGCGCCTCCTTCTTGTGGGCGAGCAGC
Source organism: Nonomuraea sp. NPDC003201 (assembly GCF_053590415.1). Taxonomy (NCBI): domain Bacteria; kingdom Bacillati; phylum Actinomycetota; class Actinomycetes; order Streptosporangiales; family Streptosporangiaceae; genus Nonomuraea; species Nonomuraea sp. NPDC003201. Next base: position 50,865 of record NZ_JBSFTC010000011.1, on the reverse strand, counting down.
TGCTTGATCGTGCCGCGGCCCTGGTGCTCGACCTCGCGCTCCTCCTCGTCGTACGCCTCCGTCTCCAGGAGGTTGCGGCGCAGGTAGAACACGACCGCGGCGCCCAGCGCGCCGATCACGAACGGGATGCGCCAGCCGTAGGAGTTGAGGGCCTCCGTGGACATCGTGTTCTGCAGGATGATCTGCAGGCCGAGGCCGACGAGCTGGCCGGCGGTCATGGAGACGTACTGGAAGCTCGAGGCGAAGCCACGCCGGCCGCGCGGGGTGGCCTCGGTGAGGTACGTGGCGCTGGCCGCGTACTCGCCGCCGACCGACAGCCCCTGCAGCAGGCGGGCCACCACCAGCACCACGGCGCCGAAGTAGCCGACCGTCTCGTACGTCGGGGCGATGGCGATCAGCAGGGCGCTGGCCGACATGAGGGTGACGGTGAGCGTGAGCGCCGCCTTGCGGCCCTTCCTGTCGGCGTAACGGCCGAGCAGCCAGCCGCCGAGCGGGCGCATGAAGAAGCCGACGGCGAAGATGGCCGCGGTGTTGAGCAGCTTCGCCGTGTTGTCGCCCTCAGGGAAGAAGGACGCGGCGAAATAGACGGCGAAGCTGGTGTAGACGAACCAGTCGTACCACTCGACCAGATTGCCGACGGAGCCGCCGATCACTGCCTTCCACGGCACGCGTGCCTTGCTCACGGGTAACCTCCTGGGGGGAGTAGGTGCAGGTCAGAGCCTCTCCGCAGAAGGATGTTCGGACAAGGGCAGGTGGCCGAGATCTAACGTCCGCTTAACATGGGCGCAACCTCGGGCTTGCCCCGCCCCGTCACAATGGCGGGTTGGCCTTCTCGGCCCTCTCCAGCGCCAGATCCGGCCACCACTCGCCGGCCTCCGGGGACACGACGCCGCGCTCGGGGTCCTTCTCCCCGCCCTCCCCGCGCCTGCACCGGCCGCTGGACGAGCCCGCCCGCGCGATCCACAGGTAGGCGTCCACCAGCTCCTCACCCGTGTCGGTCGTGGGCCGGTCGCCGACGCCCCGGCCCGGCGGGTTGCACCACGTCTGCGGGTCGGGGTACTTCTTCGGCGGCGGGGCCCACGATCCCTGGCCGTTCCTGGCGGTGTCGACCACGAAATGGGGCATCGTCGCCGGGTCCACCGTCCCGCCCGACGGGCAGTCCTTGGCGCCCGTGGCCCGCTGGACGCTGACGCAGGCCGACAGCGCCTTGCCGTACGCGACGCTCTTCTCCGTGGGCTGGTAGGCCGCCGTGTTGAGGAAGAAGCCGTCCGCCCGGTCGATGCCCGCCCTGATCAGCCTCTCGGCCATGATCGCGGTGCCCGGGTAGTAGTCCTGGCTGCCGTCGAGGTAGACGGCCGTGTTCGGGTTGGCCTTGAGGGTCTGGACGGCCTGGCGGAGGGCGTCGTACCGCTGGTCCACCGAGCCCTGCGGGTCGCAGTCCTTGACGCCGGGGATCTTGACCGTGGCGCCCGGCTCGAGGATCACCGCCGCCTCGGCCTGGCCAATCGTCCCCGCAATGCCCTTGATCCACTCCTGGTACGTCGCCAGTTCGGCGGCGGCGGCCGGGCGGCACTCGCCGCCGGGCAGGGAGTTGATCAGGAACACCGGGACGCCGCCCGCCTGCCGGGCCGCGGTGACGGTGGCGTCGACCTCCGGCCTGGCCTCGGGCTGGTTGAGGCGGATGGCATGGGGGACGGCGGCCAGCCTGCTCATGAGCTCGGCGTCCTCAGGGCGGTCCTTCTTCCACTGCTCGGCCTGGCGGGTGGCGGCCGGCTCCGGCGGGGAGTAGAACGTGATCTTGCCTGGGGCTGTGAGGGGGTTCTGGGGCTTGGCCTGCTTGTCGGAGTGGGCGGCTCGGGCGGTGGTGGTCGTCTGGGTGGGGGTGCGGGCGCTCGACGAGTTGCCCAGGGTGCGCCAGGCGACCGCCACGGACGCGCCTGCCACGGCCACGGCGACGGCCGCCGCCGCGGCGAGCACCCTCCTCCGGTTCCCCGCCATCCCGGGACTGGGAATCAAGGGGCTGTCGGGCGGCGCCGTCGCCGCGCCGGGCGGTCGCGGGCCGTCAGGCGGCGCCGTCGACACGTCGGCGTGCGCCGGGTGACCGGTCGCGCTCGTGCCAGTGCTACCAGTGGATGCCGGAGTAGCGCTTGCGTCCGTCTCCGCGCTGGGGAGTGGAGCGCCGCCGGGGTCCGCCACGCTGAGATGGTCCATCAGGTCCTGGGCCGTGGGGCGCTCGCGCGGGTTCTTCGTCAGCGAGGCGAGCACCAGGTCGCGCAGCGGGCCCGAGAGGCCGTGCAGCTCCGGGGCTTCGTTGACGATGCGCAGGAGGATCGTGGGGACCGAGCCCGAGCCGAACGGCGGTTGGCCGCTCGCCGCGTAGGCGACCGTGCAGCCCCACGAGAAGATGTCCGAGGCCGGGCCGATAGTGGCGCCCGACACCTGCTCGGGCGACATGTACGACGGTGTCCCCACGATCGCGCTGCTCATCTCCGCGTCCATGAGCTGTGCGATGCCGAAGTCGATGACCTTGGGCCCCACTTGGGAGAGCAGCACGTTCGACGGCTTGAGATCGCGGTGCACGACCCCCGCCCCGTGGATGGCGCGCAGGGCCATGGCCATCGCGGCGGCCAGGCCGTCCAGCGCCGAGCCCTTCAGCGGCCCCGACTCGCGGACGGCGTCCCCCAGGCTGGGCCCCTCGACGTACTCGGTGACCAGGTACGCCACGTCCCCCTCGACGTCGGCGTCCAGGACGGGAGCGGTGCAGAAGCGGGCGACCCGCTTGGCGGCGGCCACCTCACGGGCGAAGCGCCGCCTGAAGTCCGCTTGCGCGTCCATCCTGGCGTGGATGAGCTTGACCGCCACCCGCGTGCCGTCCGGCGCCTGGCCCAGGTAGACGACGCCCATGCCGCCCTCGCCCAGCCGAACCAGGAGCGTGTACGGCCCCACCCGGCGCGGATCCCCGTCCCTCAACGCCTCCAAGGTCATAAAGGATCACGATAGCCCCCGCCTCCGAACGGCTTACAGCTCCAGCCGCCATTCGTTCCATTCGTCGAAGAGCTCGAAGCCCATGGCCTCGTTGATGGCCAGCATGTGGGCGTTGGAGGTGGCGTTCCAGGTGATGATCCGCTCCAGGTGGGGCTCGTGCTCACGGAGCCAGAACAGGTTGGCGAGCTTGAGCAGCAGCCCGAGGCGGTGGCCCCGGTGCCCGGCCAGCACGGTCGTGTCCGCCTGGTGTCCCCAGCCGTCCGAGCGGTCGGCGGTGAGGTAGACACGCGTGTATCCGGCGGGGGCTCCGTCGGAGTCGCGGCGGGCGATCATCGAATAGCAGGTGAAACCGCGCTCCTTGATGCCCTCCTCGCGGTCGCGGATGCGCTCGGAGCTGAAGTCGAAGTCCTCGATGCCGGCGTCGCGCGGGGCGTCGTTCATGCCGTTCATCAGGGTCGAGAGGTCGGGGATCAGGCCGGGGTCCGCCGGGCCGGTCCAGCGTTCGAGACGGTAGCCCTCGACGGTGGGGAGCATGCGTTCCAGGGCGTCCCAGTCGGTCTTGCGGAGATCCAGTACGCGGCGGGCCTCGGCGACCGCGACCGTCATGCCGTGGGCGAGCGCGAAGCGGGCGCCCACGCCGGTGGCCGGCGTCTCCGTGAGGACCAGGCTTCTGCCGTGATGGCGCAACCTCTCCCGCGCATGCTCGAACAGCGCCGAGCCGAGCCCACGGCCCCGCCGCTCGGGGCGCACGACGAGGGGGAAGAGCCAGCCCATGTGCGTGTTGTCGAGCTGGGAGAGCGACAGGGCGTAGCCGCCGACGACCTCGCCGCCCTCGACGACGGCCCACAGCTCGGCCCGGTCGCCCGGCGAGTGCCTGGCGATGCCGTGGCGGAAGTCGGCGAGCGACATCAGCGGGCCAGGGTCGTCGGAGCAGGCCGCCGTGTACGCCTCATGCGGGCCCGTGACCAGGTCGCCCGGCCGGTCGAGATCGATGGGCTGGATCCACATGTGCCCAGCAAATCGCACGGACGACGGCCGGGGCGAGCGAATTTATCGAAGGTCCGAGGTAAGTCTCGGCCTTCAGTGGACGAGAAGGTGGACGCGGAGACCGCGTGTCTGCCACGTCGGTATTCCGCTCCCTGATCAAGGACGGTTCGCCGAGCGGCTGGGCGGGATCTGCCGCAGCGTCTGGAACACCGGCTTGGAGCAGCGCCGCGCCTATCGGCGCCGGGGCGCGTTCATCGGCTATGCCGAGCAATGCCGCCAGCTCGCCGAGGCCAAGAGGCCCCGGACTGTGCCTGGCTGGCCGAGGCTCCCGCGCAGGTCATCCAGCAGACGCTGAAGGACCTGGACGAGGCGTGCCGCAGGCATGGCACCTGGAAGGTGCGATGGAAGGCCCGGGCGAGGTGGAGGCCGTCGTTTCGGTTCCCGACCGCCGGACAGATCCCATTCGAGCGGATCAACCGCACGTGGGGGCGGGTGTTCCTGCCGAAGTTCGGCTGGGTGAAGTTCCGTATGGCTCGCCCGTTGGGCGGGAGGGTGAAGTCGGCGACTGTGACCCGCGACGGCAAGCACTGGTTCATCAGCTTCCTCATCGATGATGGCCTTGCCGAGGTGAGCGAACACGCTCGCCCCGGTCGGCATGTGGGGGTGGATCGGGGTGTGGTGACGGCTGCGGTCACCAGTGAGGGGGAGTTTTTCGACCGCCGTCACGCCGGTGAAAGCGGCGTGTCGTCGATGGCGCCGCCGCCGGTTGGGGTCGGTGAGGGCGCGGGTGATACGGGGTTCCTGACGGCGGGTGAGGCCAGGCGGTACATCAGGCTGCAACGTCGGCTCGCCCGGTCGAAGAAGGGCTCGAACCGGCGCCGGGGGGTGGTACGGGCGATGGGTGATCTCATGCGGCGGGCGCGGTGGCGGCGCGCGGACTTCAACGCCCAGGTCGCGTATCGGCTCACCCGCGACTATGCGATCGTGACCCTGGAGAGGCTGAACATCCGGGCGATGACCGCGTCGGTCGCACCGAAACCCGACCCCGGCATGCCGGGCGCGTATCTTTCCAACAGACGCGCAGCCAAGGCCGGGCTGAATAAGTCGATCTTGGATAAGGGCTGGTACGGGTTGGAGACCGGGCACGCGGCCGGGCTGGTCGTGTCAGGGCGTGGAGACCCTCCCGGGTCGGTGAAGCGTCAAGCACCCTGTACCACAGTTCGCGGCGCGGGTGACGCGCCGCGAACTGCCGCCTGAGCGGCACGGGAATCCCCGGATTCAGGCCGGGGAGCAAGTCACTGGCTGTAGTTCTCGACCTCGTTGGCGGGGCGGGCGGCGGCGTTGTCGGGGTCCTCGCCCGCGCTCCGCCTGGCCCGGCGCTGCCGGAGCAGGTCCCAGCACTGGTCGAGCGCCGTCTCCAGCTGCTTGATGCGCTCGTGCTCCTCGTCCGTGGTCACCTCGCCCGTGGACAGCCGGTTGCGCAGCTCGTGCTCCTCGTCGACCAGGGCACTGATCTTGGTGAGAATTTCGTCGTCCCGCATGCCTGAACTCTAGTCACCGGTCCGGGCCGGCCTCCCGCCCCGGGGCCGGTTTCCCACGGCACTTCGGCTGAGGTCCCAAGGGGAGGGGAAAGCCGCGCCTCCGGTGGTGGGGTCCCTTGGTGGGGTGCGGCGGCGGGGAGGTCCGATGGCGAGGGGCCGGTGACGAGGAGGGTGGGGTTTTGGGGGGAATTTGGGGTGATGCGTGATAGAAAACGGCCATGCCCGGCCTTGCGCTCGTCAGGAAACCCGGCCCCCGGATCGCCGAGGGCATCGTCACCCACATCCAGCGCGAGCCGGTGGACCCGGAGCGGGCGCGCCACCAGCACGACGCCTACGTGGGCGCGCTGGCCGCCGCAGGGTGGCGGGTCACGTACGTGCCCGATGCCGATGAGCTGCCCGACGCGCCGTTCGTGGAGGACGCGGTGGTGGTGTCGGGGCGGCTCGCCGTACTGACCAGGCCGGGGGCGCCGGAGCGGCGGCCCGAGGTGGGGTCCGTGGCCGCAGCCGTGCGGGAGCTGGGGCTCAAGGCGGTCAGGATCGTGCCGCCCGGCACGCTCGACGGGGGCGACGTGCTGCAGGTCGGGCCCACCGTGTACGTCGGGAGGTCGGCGCGCACCAACGGCGAGGGGATCGCGCAGCTCGCGGGCCTGCTGCCGGAGCGCGACGTCGTGCCCGTGGACCTGACCGGCGTGCTGCACCTGAAGTCGGCGGTGACCGCGCTGCCCGACGGGACGCTCATCGGAGATCCGCGCCACGTGGACCTGCCGGGGCTGCTCGCGCCGCCGGAGGAGTCGGGCGCGCACGTGGTGCTGCTGGGCGGGGAGCGCGTGCTGATGGCCGCCTCGGCGCCCCAAACCGCCGCAATGCTCGAAAAACGCGGATTTATCGTGACGAAGGTAGATATTTCGGAGTTCGAGCGGCTGGAAGGATGCGTGACCTGCCTCAGCGTCCTGGTCCCGGACTGACGGCGACGCGCCGCCTTCTCAGGATCTGAGATCCGGGGCAGCGCATCGCGAGACGTCTGGTAACGTGCATGGCATGCTGCGTGGGCTGCTTCTTAGCTGCCGCGGCGGGGGCCACTGAGGCCGGCTCCCTCGCCGCGGAGCCAGTCATGCGCGTCGGCCGATTTCTTTCGACCGACGAGGAGCCAGCAGACATGACCACTCAGCAGCCCAGCCCCATGCCGACCCATCGCTATCAGGCGTTCGAGCCCATCCGCCTGACCGACCGCACCTGGCCCGACAAGGTCATCACCAAGGCGCCCCGCTGGTGCGCGGTGGACCTGCGGGACGGCAACCAGGCCCTGATCGACCCGATGGACTCCCATCGCAAGCTGCAGATGTTCGAGCTGCTGGTACGCATGGGCTACAAGGAGATCGAGGTCGGCTTCCCGGCCGCCTCGCAGACCGACTTCGACTTCATCCGCCAGATCATCGAAGAGGGCCGCGTCCCCGACGACGTGGTCATCCAGGTGCTGACCCAGGCCAGGCCGGAGCTGATCGAGCGCACCTTCGAGTCCATCGAGGGCGCCAAGCAGGCCATCGTCCACCTGTACAACTCGACCTCCACCCTCCAGCGCCGCGTCGTGTTCGGCCTGGACAAGGACGGCATCACCGCCATCGCCGTCGAGGGCGCCAAGCTGGTCAAGAAGCTCGCCGACGCGAGCGACGTCGACGTCTACTTCCAGTACTCTCCCGAGTCGTTCACCGGCACCGAGCTCGAATACGCCGTCGAGGTGTGCGACGCGGTCAACGACGTGTGGCAGCCCACCCCCGACCGCAAGGTCATCATCAACCTGCCGGCCACGGTCGAGATGGCCACCCCCAACATCTACGCCGACCAGATCGAGTGGATGCACCGCAACCTCAAGCACCGCGACTCGATCGTCCTGTCGCTGCACCCGCACAACGACCGCGGCAGCGCCGTGGCCGCCGCCGAGCTGGGCTACATGGCGGGCGCCGACCGCATCGAGGGCTGCCTGTTCGGCAACGGCGAGCGCACCGGCAACGTCTGCCTGGTCACCCTGGGCATGAACCTGTTCTCCCAGGGCGTCGACCCCGAGATCGACTTCAGTGACATCGACGAGATCCGCCGCGTCACCGAATACTGCAACCAGCTGCCCGTGCACCCGCGCCACCCGTGGGGCGGCGAGCTGGTCTACACCGCCTTCTCCGGCTCCCACCAGGACGCCATCAAGAAGGGCTTCGAGCACCTCGAGCGCGACGCGGCCGCGGCGGGCGTGCCGGTCGACGCGTTCACCTGGGCGGTGCCGTACCTGCCGATCGACCCGAAGGACATCGGCCGCACCTACGAGGCCGTCATCCGCGTCAACAGCCAGTCGGGCAAGGGCGGCGTCGCGTTCATCATGAAGGCCGACCACCAGCTCGACCTGCCGCGCCGGCTGCAGATCGAGTTCTCGAAGGTGGTGCAGGCCCGCACCGACAGCGAGGGCGGCGAGATCAGCCCCACCGCGATGTACGAGATCTTCCGCGACGAATACCTGCCCAACCCGGCCAACCGCTGGGGCCGTCTCAGCCTGATGGCCCACCGCCACGAGTCCACGGTGGACGACAAGGACCGCATCGGCGCCGACGTCCGGGTCGACGGGGAGATCCGCGAGATCGCGGGTGCGGGCAACGGCCCGATCTCGGCCTTCATCGACGCCCTGGCGGGGGTCGGCATCCAGGTGCGCGTGCTCGACTACGTGGAGCACGCGATGAGCGCCGGCTCCGACGCCAAGGCCGCCTCCTACCTGGAGTGCGAGGTCGACGGCCAGGTGCTGTGGGGCGTCGGCGTCGACGCCAACACCACGACGGCCTCGCTCAAGGCCATCATCTCCGCGGTCAACCGCGCCTCGCGCTGACCGCACCGCACCCCATCCACTCGGTACGCCGTCCAAGGGGCTGTCCGTCACTTGGGCGGCGGGCCGAGCAGTGAGACCAGCAGCCCGGTGAACTCCGTCACCGACCAGGGCAGCCGGCGGCCCAGGGCGGTCTGCACCTGGGCCTCCCGCTGGCGGAACACCGGATGGTCCAGCCGTACGTAGGCGACCCCTTCGCCCGAGCCCTCCCGGTGCAGGTCGCCGAGATCTCCGACGAGCGCGATGCCACCCCCGCAGCGGACGAACTCGTGCAGCGGGCCGAGCCCGTCGCAGACCAGCACCGGGCGGACCGTCAGCCCCTCGATCTGCGTGCCGATGTCGAAGAGCTCGCGCTGGCTGGTCCCGGTGGAGGCGAGGGCCAGCGGGTGCTCGCACAGCTCCGCCAGCCCGACCTGATCACGTCCGGCCAGCTCGTGCCCGAGCGGGACGATCGCGACCACCGGGATCACGACGGCGCACTCCACCCGCACATCGTGCTGCGGGCCCATCGCATAGGTGACGGCGACGTCGGCGATCCCCTCGATCACCCGGCGGGTGGCCTCCTGCCGGGGGACGACGTCGAGCTGGAACGTCACGTCGGGGTGGTCGCGCCGGAAGGCCGCCATCGCCCGCGGGACGATCCGCCGTCCGAACCCCTCAGAACACGCCACCGTGACGTTGCGGACATCGGCTCCGCTCCCGGTCCGCAACTCGTTCACCAGGGCGGACGCCTCGGCCTCGCTGCGGCGGACGTGGGCGAGGAGCCGGGACCCGGCCTCGGTCAGCGCCATCCCGCGCGGATGCCGGACGAACAGGGGCACCCCGCAGCCGGACTCCAGCTTGGCGATCTGCCTGCTGATCGCCGAAGGCGCGACCGTCAGCGTACGGGCCGCCTCGGTCACCGACCCCGTCCGGGCCACCTCGAGGAAGTACGAGAGGCCCACCGGCAGGAGTTGCATCGGGACCTCCTGGTAAATGCTTCGGGCACACGGGTTTGCCAATAGTAGAACGCTCGTTGCGGCAAACGGCAATGGTCCCGGGCCCGTGAACCGTCCTACGCTGCTGACCAGCACAGCCCCGCGATCCCCCGGAGGAACCTCTCGTGATCCCAGCAGACCTCATCGAACAGGCGGAGGGGTACGTCGATTCCGGCGCGTTCTTCACCGACCTCGCCGCGATGGTCTCCTACCCCACCGAGAGCACCAAGCCGGGAGCCCGCGTTGCCGTCAAGGCATACCTCGACGAGGTTCTGGCGCCCGCGCTGACCGGCCTGGGGTGCTCCGTGACCGAGCACGCCAACCCCGACCCCGCCGGGGGCCCGTTCCTGGTCGGCACCCGGATCGAGTCACCCTCGCTGCCGACGCTCCTGTGTTACGGCCACGCCGACGTGGTGGACGGCCACGCGGGCCGGTGGAGCGACGGCCGGGACCCGTGGACGCTGACCGCCGACGGCGACCGCTGGTACGGCCGCGGCTCGGCCGACAACAAGGGTCAGCACCTGATCAACCTCGCCGCGCTGCGCCTGCTGCTCGCCCGGCAGGGGAGGCTCGGGTTCAACCTGATCTTCCTGTTCGAGTCCGGTGAGGAGATCGGCTCGCCGGGGCTGGCCGAGTTCGCCGCGGCGCACCGCGAGGAGCTGCGGGCGGACGTCCTGATCGCCTCGGACGGCCCGCGCCTGGACGCGGCGACGCCCACGCTGTTCCTGGGGTCGCGCGGCGGCGTCGACATCGCGCTCGACGTCGATCTGCGCCCCAACACCTACCACTCCGGCAACTGGGGCGGCGTCCTGCGCAACCCCGCCACCACCCTCGCCGGCGCCATCGCGACCTGCGTCGACGGGCACGGGCGTATCTGGGTGCCCGCCCTGCTGCCGCCGGAGCTCCCGGACGCGGTCCGCGAGGTGCTGGCCGGCGTCACCGTCGCGAACAGCCCCGGTGACCCGGCCCCGGACGAGGGCTGGGGCGACACCGGCCTGACCGCCGCCGAGCGGCTGTACGGCTGGAACACGCTGGAGGTCCTGGCGATGGGGTCGGCCGACATCGACAACCCCGTCAACGCGATCCCCGGCCGGGCCCGCGCGATCCTGCAGCTGCGGTACGTGGCCGGGACCGACGTGAGCGGCGTGGAGCGGGCCGTCGCCGAGCACCTCGCCGCCCACGGCTACCCGATGGTCGGCGTCAGCGTCCTGGGCCACTTCCCGGCCAGCCGTACGGCGCTCGACGACCCGTGGGTGCGGTGGGCCAGGGGATCGCTGGAGCAGGTGACCGGCGGGCCCGTCGCCCTGCTGCCGAACATCGGCGGCTCCCTGCCCAACTTCGTCTTCACCGACGTCCTCGGCCTGCCGACCCTGTGGCTGCCGCACTCGTACCCGGGCTGCCTCCAGCACGCGCCCGACGAGCACCTGCTCGCCGGGATCGCCCGCGAGGGCGTCGTGCTGGCCGCCGCGCTGTTCCACGCTCTCGGCAACCCTTCGGCCGACCACCCTCTCCCCGCCCCTCGCCCGGTCTGACGCACGTCAGCCCCCACCGGAAGGACCTTCGATGGCCGTCGCCTCCCCAGACTCGACCCAGCCCGCGACGCGCGGCTCCGCCGGCCGCGCGATCGCGGCGGCGACCATCGGCAACGCGCTCGAGTGGTTCGACCTCGCCGTGTACGCGCTGATGGCGGCCTACATCGGACAGGCGTTCTTCCCCGCCGAGGCGCCCGGCGTCCAGCTGGTGCAGGCATATGCCGTGTTCGGCGTGACGTACCTGATCCGTCCGCTCGGCGGGCTGGTCATCGGCGCGTACGCCGACCGGCACGGGCGTAAGAAGGCCCTGGTGCTGACGATCTGGCTGATGGCCCTCGGCACCCTGCTGATCGTGGTCATGCCCGGCTACGCCACGCTCGGACTCCTCGCGCCGCTGGGGATCGTGGTCGCGCGGCTGATCCAGGGATTCGCGGCCGGCGGCGAGTTCGGCGCCGCCACCTCGTTCCTGGTCGAGCAGGATGACAGCCGCAAGGGTTTCCTCGGCAGCTTCCAGTTCGCCAGCCAGGGGCTCGCGACCCTGATGTCCTCCGGGTTCGCCGCGGGCCTGACCGCCGTGCTGTCCAAGGAGCAGATGGCGGCCTGGGGCTGGCGGGTGCCGTTCGTGTTCGGGCTGCTGGTCCTTCCGGTCGGCCTCTACATCCGCCGGTACGTCCTGGAGTCGCCGGCGATCACCCCGGAGGCGACGGGCGAGCGTCCCTCGCCGATCCGGTCGGTCTTCCGCGACCACTGGGGCGGCCTGCTGATCGCCGGTGGCGCGCTGGTCATCTCGACCGCGCTCAACTTCATCCTGCAGTACATGCCGACCTTCGGGATCGAGGAGCTGGGCCTGGACGATTCGCTGTCGTTCGTCGCGCTGCTCATCACCGGGGTCACCCTGACCGTCGCGACGCCTTTCGTCGGCCTGATGGCCGACCGGTTCGGCCGGCTGAAGATCATGATCCCGGCCGCGGTGCTGATCGGCGGGAGCGTCGTCCCGCTGTTCCTCTGGCTCACCGCGTCGCCGTCGTTCCTGACCCTGACGCTCTGCATGGCGATCCTCGGCCTGCTGAAGGCCGCCTACTTCGGCGCGCTGCCGTCGGTGATGGCCGACGCGTTCCCGGTGCAGGCGCGCGCGACCGGCCTGTCGTTCAGCTACAACGCGGCGGTCGCGGTCTTCGGCGGGTTCACCCCCGCCATCGCCGCGGCGCTCGTCTCGGGGACCGGCTCGCAGGTGTCGCCGGCGTACTACCTGCTGGCCGTCTCCTTCCTGAGCATCGCCGCCCTGGCCGCCGCGCTCCGGACCCGCGGCATCCGCTGAGGCCCTATTAGTGAACGTTGCGTTTCTTCGAGTTGAATCCTATGCTCCTTAGAGAACGAGTCGTTCTCTAAGGAGAGGCGTCATGGGTGTCGTGCTGTCCGGGTTGATGCTGGCGATGTTGCTGGGTGCGCTCGATCAGACGATCATGGCGCCCGCGCTGCCGGCCGTGGCGGGCAGCCTGGGCGGGCTGGACCAGATGCCCGCCGTCGTCAGCGCCTACCTCGCCGCCGCCACCGTGGTCATGCCCGTCTACGGCAAGCTCGGCGACCGGTACGGCCGCAAGCCCACCATGCAGGTCGCCATCGTCGTGTTCGTGACCGGGGCCGTGCTGTGCGCGGTGGCCACGTCGATGCCGCAGTTCATCGCCTTCCGGGCCGTGCAGGGCCTGGGCGGCGGCGGGCTGATGATCGGAGCGCAGGCGATCATCGGCGAGGTGGTGAGCCCGCGCGAGCGGGGCCGCTACCTCGGGCTCATCGGGGCCATGTACGTGGTGGCCGCCGTGGGCGGGCCGCTGATCGGGGGGTTCTTCGTCGACCGGCTGAGCTGGCGGTGGATCTTCGCGATCTACCCGCCGCTCGGGGTGCTGGCGCTGGTCGTGCTGAGCGCCACCCTGCGGCTGCCGAGGCCGCGCGGGCAGGCGGGCCGGGCGCCGCTCGACGTCGCCGGCGCCGTCACGCTGGCCGTCGCCGTGGTCGGGGTGGTCCTGCTGGGGCAGACCGGGAACCCCGCCTATCTCGGCGTGGCGATCGCCGGGGCGCTGGCGTGGCTGGTCAGCACGCGGTTCGCCAGGGACCCGATCCTGCCGCTGCGGCTGTTCCGCGATCGGGCGTTCGCGGTGCCGGTGTCGATCAGCCTGCTCATCGGGTTCGCGTTGTTCGGGACGATCACGTACATGCCGGCCTACCTGCAGATCGCGCTGCGCTCCAGCGCGACGGGGGCGGGGCTGCTGGTGACGGCGCTGATGGCGGGCGTGCTCGCCACGACCGTCGTGTCCGGGCGGCTGATCACGCGGACCGGGAGGTACCGGCCGTACCCGATCGTGGGCACGGCCGTGGCCGCCGCCGGGCTCGGGCTGATCGGCCTGGCGGGCCGCGACCCGCTCGCGCTGGCCGGCGCGATGCTGGTGACCGGGCTGGGGGTCGGGCTCGTCATGCAGACCATGGTGCTGGCCGCCCAGAACGCCGTGGAGTACGCCGACCTGGGCACCGCCACCTCGTCGGTGACCTTCCTGCGCCAGGTCGGCGCGTCCGCCGGGGTCGCCCTGGTGGGCGCGCTGATCACGCTGAGGTCCGGGATCTCCGCCACGAACCCGTCCGACGTCCCCGACAGCATGCGGGACGCCTTCGCCGCGGCCGTGCCGCCGGTTTTCGCCGCCATGGCGCCGCTGCTGGCCGTGGCGTTCTTCCTCGCGCTGGCGCTGCCGGCGCGTCCGCTCCGCACCACCGCCTACGCCGAGGAGAGATCGTGAAACTCGTCGCACCGCTGGCCGCCTTCGGCCGGGACGACCTGGCCATGGCCGGGGGCAAGGGCGCCAACCTGGGTGAGCTCGTCAGGAACGGCTTCCCCGTCCCGGGCGGCTTCGTCGTCACCACCCACGCCTACGACGTGATCGCCCAGGGGCACGGCACGCGGGCGTACTTCGAGCAGGTCGAGCTGCCCGACGAGCTGCGGGAGGCCGTCGCCGGCGCGTACGCCGCGCTCGGCGGCGGGCCCGTGGCCGTGCGCTCCAGCGCCACCGCCGAGGACCTGCCGGGGGCCGCGTTCGCCGGCCAGCAGGACACGTACCTGAACGTCGTGGGCGAGCGGGCCGTGCTCGACGCCGTACGCCGCTGCTGGGGCTCGCTCTGGACCGACCGCGCCGTCGCCTACCGCGCCCGGCTCGGCATCGACGACGCCGAGGTGCGGATCGCGGTCGTGGTGCAGAGCATGGTCGAGGCGGACCTGGCGGGCGTCATGTTCACCGCGAACCCGGTCACCGGCGACCGCGCCGAGCTCGTCGTCGACAGCAGCAGCGGGCTGGGGGAGGCCGTCGTGTCCGGCCTGGTCACGCCCGACCACTACGTGATCTCCGACGCCGGCACGGCCTTCACGCCGGGGCGTCGCGAGGTCGTCATCAGGGGCGCGGCGGGCGGGGGAGTGACGCGCGAGACGGGCTCGGCCACTCAGGACCGACTGCCCGACGCGGCGCTCGGGGAGCTGGTCAGGCTGGGGAAGGAGGTCGCCGCGCACTTCGGGCGGCCCCAGGACATCGAGTGGGCGTACGCGGGCGGTCGCGTCCACCTGCTGCAGGCCCGGCCCATGACCGCGCTGCCGCCGCCCCCGGTCGGGAGGCTCAACCCGGCCCAGCGCCGCATCGCCACCATTCTGATGGAGTACCTCCCGGAACGGCCCTATCCGATCGACATGACGACCTGGATCCCGTACGGCCCCGTCGGGCTGATGGCCAGGGTGGCGGCCGGCTTCGGCATAGCCGGCGTGTTCGAGGGATTCCTGCGGGAGGAGGACGGCGTCGTCTACCAGCTCGTTCCGCAGAGCCCGCGCCCCACCCGGAAGCTGCCGGGTGTCCCGTTCAGCCTGCTGGCCAGGGCCAGGAGGTTCGACCCCGCACGCTGGACCGAGGACCCGCGCTTGCGAGCCTACCTGGCCGCGGTCAGGGAGCTGGCCGCCCGCGACCTGGCGGAGCTGCCGTGGGCGGAGCTCGTCCGCGTGCCCCGGCAGGCCCTGGACCTGGTGGACCCGGTGGCCGGCCTGCGCGCGGACTACCTGCCCGGCACCGGGCTGGCGCTGCTGCGGCTGCTGGTGGCGGTCAAGCTGCTCGGGCGCGGCCGGCTCTTCGGCGGCCTGCTCCACGGGGCGCGTACCCGTACCACCGACGCCAACCAGGCGCTGGAACGGCTGGCCGAGCTGGCCAGGCGGACGGGCGCGCTCGACGGGGGCCCGAGGCCGGCCGAGTTCGAGGAAGAGCTGCGGGCGTTCCTGGCCGAGTACGGCCACCGCGAGACCTCGAGCCCGATCCTCGTCACCACGCCCACCTGGTCCGACGCCCCCGAGACCGTCATCGACCTGATCAAGGTGCTGGCCGCCGCGCCGCCCGCGCGCAGGGACGGCGACGACGCTCTCGGCCGCCTGCTCCGCCACCCGTGGCTGACGGCCGGCGGCCGAGCCCGGATGCGGCGGCGGGTGGAGGCCGCCCGCGCGGGCGTCGCGTTCCGCGAGGACAGCCACTTCTTCTTCATGATGCCGCAGCCCATCCTGCGCAGATCGCTCATGGAGATCGGCCGCCGCCTGCGCGGGCAGGGCGTGCTCGACCGGCCGGAGGACGTCTTCCACCTGCGGCTGCCGGAGCTGGAGGCCATCCGCGACGTGACCGCCATGGCCGGCGCGGACCGGGAACGGCTGCGCGAGGCGGTCCGGGCGCGGGCGGCCAAGCGGGAGGAGCTGTCGGGCGTGCGGCTGATCGACCCCGCGGCCGTCTTCCCGGTCCGCGAGACGGGGGACGCGCTGGTCACCGGCTCCCCGGCCAGCGGCGGCGTGACGACCGGGCCGGTGAAGGTGATCAGGGAGCCGAGCGAGTTCGCCAGGCTGGAGAGCGGCGACGTGCTCGTCTGCCCCTACACGAACCCGTCGTGGACGCCCCTGTTCCAGCTGGCGTCGGCCGTGGTCGTGGACGCCGGCGGCGCGGCCTCGCACGCCGCCATCGTGGCCAGGGAGTACGGGATCCCGGCCGTCATGGGCACCGGCAGGGCCACCTCCGTGCTGGCGGACGGCCAGCCGGTGACCGTGAACGGCGACACCGGTCGCGTCACCCGAGCTCTCTAAGATGCCATGGTGACCGACCACCGCAAGCTGCCGCGACGCCGGGGCGAGGCGCTGAACGCCGCGATCTTCCAGGCGACGCTCGACGAGCTGGCCGAGGCCGGCTACGCCGGGCTGACCATGGAGCGCGTCGCCGAGCGGGCCAAGGCCAGCAAGGCGTCGCTCTACCGGCGCTGGCCCACCCGCATCGAGCTGGTGATGGACGCGGTCTACAACTCGCTGCCCACCCCCGGGGCCGCGCCCGACACCGGCAATCTGCGCGACGACCTGGTGGCCATGCTCATGATGACGTCGAAGGCCCTGGCGGGCCCGGCGGGCGAGGCCATGCGCGGGCTGCTCGGCGAGGCGCTGAGCAGCGGGTCCCCGCTGCGCACCCTGCGCAAGGACTCCCAGAGCACCTCCAGGAGGCTGATGACGGAGGTCGTCGGCCGGGCCGTCGAGCGCGGCGAGGTCGCCCCCGAGGCCGTCACCCCCCGCCGCCTCGACGCCGGTCACGCGCTGCTGCGCCACCACTTCCTCTTCGAGGGCTCGCCCGTCCCCGACGAGCTCGTCGTCGCGATCGTGGACGAGGTGCTGGTGCCGCTGTTCACGCGGGGCTGAGCTGGCCCATCAAAGTCCTGCCACGCCTGATCGCGCTCCTCGTCACAACGATGGTCATCCACACGCTCACCAGCGCGCTCGTCGCGACCATCGCCAGGAACGACCAGGACGCCTTCTCCAGGCCCAGCACCAGCAGGATCGCGACGGCGCCCCAGGCGAGCGCGTTGCCGAGGGCCGCCGATGCGAGGATCTGGCCGGTGCCGCGCACGTCGGAACCCAGCGACGGCGCGCCCGCCGCCGTCATGGGCAGCGGCAGGACCAGCGCCATGATGAGCGGCACGTGGAAGCCCCCCACCATCGCTTCACCCAGCGGCCCGACGGGATAGCCGGCGTGCAGGAAGGCGAGGCTCACGAAGGTCAGACCGACCAGCCCGACGGGGATCACGAGCAACCAGGCCGTCATGACCACCCGTCGCGCGGTCATCCGCGTGAGCGGCCCGTGCACGGAACGGCGCATCGCGGCGAGACAGGTGTTGAGCAGCGGCGCCACCGAGAGCACGGATATGACGCCCGCCATGGCGAACAGACTCTGCGCCATGCCCTGTATGTTCCTCGCGGCCGGCCCGGCTTCGGCCCACACGCCGCGCAGGCCGGCCACGTCGGCCGCGTCGCGCAGGCCCGGGTTCCACATGAGCAGGAGCGCCGTCCCCATGCAGGTCAGGACCGCCGCGAGCGGAACGGTCAAGGTCCGGGCCCCCGGGACGCGCCGATGGTGGAGCCACGCGTCGGCGGCGCCCGAGGCCAGGTCGAGCACCGTGCGCACGCGTGCCGGTCGCGACGCGATCAGGTCGGCGACCTCCTCGCCGTAGCGCTCCCGCCACGCCTTCGGGTAGAGGCTGAGCATCGCCATTGCCACCGCGCGCATCATGCGAGCCCCCAAGCCGCTCCCGTGCGCCTGGCGCCGGCCTGCTCGATGCGGCGCAGGGTGGCGAGCTGCTCGCCGAGCGCCGAGCGCCCGCTCTCGGTGATCCGGTACGGCTTGCGCCGCTCGGCCGACTCGACCGGCTCGATCCAGCCGCGCTCCTCCAGCCGCATCAGCGCCCCGTAGAGCGTGCCGGGCTCCAGCGAGGTCCCCGAGAACTCCTCGATGTCGTTGATCATGCGATAGCCGTGTTTCTGCCCCTCGGCCAGGCTGATGAGCACCAGCAGCGCCACGTCCGTGAAGCGGCCGAGCTCCTTCGTTCTCCGTGCCATGTATTCAGTAAAACTTAGTAAGTCTTACTGAGCAAGCCCGATCGCCGAACCCGCCAGCCGCATCGAGTGCTCGAACGCCGCGCGCCTGTTCTCGATCGTGTTGTTGAACTGGCCGAACACCTCGAAGTTGACCCATCCGTACAGCGTGGTCCACGCGGACAGGCCGCGCCAGAGCACCTCGTCGGGCACGCCGGGCATGAGCCCGCGGATCGCCTCCGCCTCCGGCGCCAGCTCGCGCGGGGCCTCGCCGGGAAGGGTCTGGACCGCGCCCGCGGCCCAGGCGTCGGAGACGATCCGGCCCAGCACGGTGACGTCGCGGATCCGGGCCGGGATCGTGTCCTGCGGCGCCTGGTAGCCGGGCACGGGGGAGCCGTAGAGCAGCGCGTACTCGTGCGGGTGCGCCAGCGCCCAGTCGCGTACGGTGTGGCAGGCCGTCATCCACCGGCGCGGGTAGTCGTCCTGGCGGCACTCGGCGTCGGCGCGCTCCACGCTCTCGCCGAGCGCGTTGTAGCCGTCGATGATCAACGCGGTCAGCAGGTCGTCGCGGCTCGGGAAATAGCGGTAGATGGCCGAGGAGACCATGCCCATCTCCCGGGCGACCGCCCGCAGCGACAGGCCGCCGGCGCCCTCGGTGGCGAGCTGGCGACGCGCGATGTCGGTGATCTCCCTGGTGAGCTCGGCCCTGACGCGTTCTCTGGCGGTGCGGCTGGCTGTCATGAGAGCAGGCTATCAGAGCGGTGCCAAAAAACGAGAGCACTGCTCTTGACGATCCCTGCTCTTTTGAGAGAGCATTGCTCTCGTAAGCGAATGGCAGTTCACGGAGGACCGAAATGCTCGGCATAGTCAAAGGCGCCAACGCCGTCCTGATGTTCTTCCTGGAGCTCGGCGTGCTGGCCTCCGTGGGATACTGGGGCTTCACCCTGAGCGCCGCCTGGTGGATCAAGCTGCTGGCCGGGGTGGGCGCGCCGGCGCTGTTCATCGCCGCGTGGGCGCTGTTCGGGGCCGGAGGGGGCGCCAACGCCACGTTCCCTCTCACTGGCCTGGCCCGCGCCGCGCTGGAGATCCTCTGGTTCGGCGGCGGCGCCGTCGCGCTCTACGCCTCCGGCCTGGTGACCCCCGCCGTCGTCTTCTTCGCTGTGTTCGTCGTCAACGCGGTTCTCCGCATCATCTGGAAGCAGGTCTGATCATGGGTAAGCACGTCGTCGTGGGTTCCGGCCAGGTCGGCACGCATGTGGCGAACAAGCTGCTCGCTCAGGGACACGAGGTCGCCGTCGTGACCCGCTCGGGCAGCGGTCCCGAGGGGGCCGTCAAGGTGGCCGCCGACATCTCCGACAAGGCCGGGCTGATCGAGGCGACCAAGGGGGCCGACGTCCTCTACAACTGCGTCAACCCCAAGTACCACCGCTGGCTCACCGACTGGCCGCCGATGGCCGAGTCGTTCCTGGCCGCCGCCGAGGCGAGCGGCGCCGTGTACGTGATGCTCGGCAACCTCTACCCGTACGGGCCCGTCGACGGCCCCATGACCGAGGACCTGCCCCTCGCCTCCGACAACCCCAAGTTCCGGGTGCGGGCGAAGATGTGGCGGGACGCGCTGGCCGCGCACGAGGCGGGCCGGATCAGGACGACCGAGGTGCGCGGCTCCGACTTCTTCGGCCCGGGCGCCAGCGACCAGTCCTACCTGGGCGGCCGGTTCCTCGTGCCGCTCAGGGAGGGCAAGACCATCCAGCTGGTCTACCCCCCGGACATGCCGCACAGCTGGACCTACCTGCCCGACGTGGCGGACGCGCTGATCGTGGCCGGCGGCGACGAGCGGGCCTGGGGCCGGCCGTGGCACGTGCCCACCGGCGACCCGCTGAGCTTCCGCCAGATGGGGGAGCGGATGGCCGCGCTGCTCGGGCGGCCCGCGCCGAAGTTCGCGCAGCTCCCGTGGCCGCTGGTCAGGGTGGCCGGCCTGTTCTCGCCCATGATCGGGGAGCTCGGCCACGTCAGGTACCAGTTCACGCAGCCGTTCGTGCTCGACTCCTCGGCCTTCCAGACCACGTTCGGTGTTGCGCCTACGCCGATCGAAGTGAGCCTCAAGGCTACGCTCGAGGCGTGAAGATAGCCGTGATCGGCCTGGGTGACATCGCGGAGAAGGCATACCTCCCCGTGCTCGCCGCCCAGCCCTCCCTCGACCTGCACCTCTGCACGCGCAACCAGGCCCGCCTGGACCGGCTCGGCGACACCTACCGGATCGCCGGGCGGTCCACGAGCGTGGACGAGGTGATCAAGGCGGGGGCCGACGCGGCGTTCGTGCACGCGGCCACCGAGGCGCACCCGCAGATCGTGGAGCCCCTGCTCAAAGCGGGGATCCACGTCTACGTCGACAAGCCGATCGCCTACACGCTCCAGGACTCCGAGCGGCTCGTACGGCTCGCGGAGACCGAGGGGAGGTCACTGATGGTCGGCTTCAACCGCCGGTACGCGCCCGGATACGCCGGGCTCGCCGACCATCCCCGGCACCTCGTCCTCATGGAGAAGAACCGCGACAACCAGCCCGACGAGCCGCGCCGGGTGATCTTCGACGACTTCATCCACGTGGTGGACACCCTCAGGTTCCTCGCCCCCGGCCCGGTGACCGGCACCAGGAGCCGGACCCGCGTCAAGGACGGCCTCCTCGAGCACGTCGTCCTGGAGCTGACCGGCGACGGCTTCACCGCCATCGGCGTCATGAACCGGACGAGCGGGGCGAGCGAGGAGACCTGCGAGGCCATGGGCGACGGCGCCAAGCGCCGCGTGGCCAACCTCGGCGACGTCGTCGACTACCGGGGCGGGGAGACGCTCGCCCGCCGCCCCGACTGGGTGCCGGTGGCCAGGCAGCGCGGCATCGAGCAGATCTGCCTCGACTTCCTCGCCGCCGTGCGCGAGGGCCGCCGGATCACCGCCGACGACGCCCTCGCCACCCACGCGCTCTGCGAGGAGATCGTCAGCCGGGCAGCTTGAGCATCTCCTTGTCGGCCTTGGCGAGCATCCGCCCGAACACGGACTCGCCCAGCCTGGTCAGCACGGTGTACCCCTGGGTGTCGCTCATCGGGCTGGACGACGAAACGACGCCGGCCAGCGCGTCGCCGTACAGGGCGGGACCGCCGCTCCCGCCGGCGGCGGCGTGGCAGTTGCGCGTGATCATCAGCCCGGGCCCCTCGGAGAGGCCCTCGCTCGCGTCGCCCACGCACCGGTACATCTTCGTGCCCGGATAGCCCTTGCCCGCCGGATAGCCGAGCAGTTCGAGCCCGCGCAGCTTCGTGCCCCTGGTGGTCGGCATCGGCCGCAGGCCCTTGCCGGTGACGGCCTCCAGCGGGCGCTCGCGGCGCGCCACACCGACCAGGCCGACGTCGTACGGCAGCAGACTCGCCGAGTACGGCTCGGTGCGCCACCTGTCGGGCACCCACACGCGCACGGCCTGCCAGACCCCCAGCTTCGGCTGCCCCAGGTCGTAGCCGGGCAGGAAGGTCACCTGCTGGAGCGAGCGGCCGTTCTGGTAGAGGCAGTGCGCGGCGGTGACCACCAGGCTGCGGCTGCGCGAGCCGATCACCGTGCCCCCGCACAGCACGTTCGTCCGCGTCACGGGGTCGCGGCCGAGCAGGACCCCCGTGAGGCGCCGCGCCCCCGTGTAGGGGCGCGGGACCGGCGCATAGCCCAGGCGGTCGCCGTCAGGGGTCAGGACGCGGGGTACGGGGACGCTACGTTGCGACACCTCGGCGACGGCGGTGGGGTCGAGCAGGACCAGAGACAGCACCAACCTGAGCACACTCCCACCTTAAGGTGACGATGATCAGTGCTCTGACCTGCAACATCAATCTTTACCTCAACTTGTGTACTGAGAGCCCAGCGCGCGCAGCCGGGCGTGCGCCGATTCGTAGGCGGCCGGGCGGCCCAGATACTCCTTGGGCAGTTTCGCGACCATCGTGTAGTTGGTGTCGCACACGTTCCCGACCGGCGCCTGCCCGGCCTGGCTGACGAGCTGGTAGGCGTCCAGCGTGTCCAGCCCGGTCAGCTCCGACGTCCAGGTGACCAGATCGTGCTGGCTGATCCGGTACGCGTCCTCCAGCGGCCTGGCCGAACCCGTGGACATCAGGTGCAGGTCGTCCTCCAGCCGCGGCCACGGCGTCGCCACCCCCTTGACCAACTCGACCGCGACCACGGTGTTCATGGCCGACTCCACGGCGGTGCCGCAGACCTCACCGTGCCCCTGCAACCCGTGGCCGTCGCCGATCGAGAACATCCCGCCCTCGACGTTGACGCCCAGGTAGACGGTGACGCCCGCGCGCAGCTCCGGGGTGTCCATGTTGCCGCCGTGCGCGTCCGGGGTGATCGTCATGCGCGCCTCGTTCGCGGCGGGGGCCACGCCGACCGTGCCGTGCATGGGGTCGAGCGGCAGCGCCACGCTGAAATCGCTGTTGCGGGCGTGGTAGACGGCCACGCCCCGGTCGAGGTCGATGTCGTACCGCCAGACCCGCTCCTCCAGCGGCGGCTGCAGCATGGCCGTGGTGTGGGTGCCGGTCAGCGCGCCGAAGTGGGGGAACGTCGTCGACACCGCCCAGTCCCTGGCCGGTGTGATCTTCACGAAGTGCAGGGCCAGCGTGTCGCCGGGCTCGGCGCCCTCGACGTGGAAGGGGCCCGTCACCGGGTTCAGGTAGGGGAACTCGCACACCCGCGACGGCAGGTCGTCCACGGTCCGCACGCGGCCGCCGAAGCAGTCCTCGGTGTACAGCTCCAGGATCGTGCCCGGCCGTACCTTGCCGACGGCCGAGCGGCCCCCGAAGGTGTAGCTCAGGTCCTCCGGGGAGGGACGGTAGGAGACGACATTCATTTTACCTCCATTGCCGCATATCGAACATGCATGCGAGTCCTATCTGATCCTTCGGTAGAGTGTGAGGTGTGGCGCAGCCTGTGAAGCGGGCCTGCAAATACCGCTTCTCCCCGACCCCCGAGCAGGCCGCCGAGCTCGCCCGGACGTTCGGCTGCGTGCGCCTCGTCTACAACGAGGCTCTGGAAGAACGGACCCGCGCTTACGCTCTCGAAGGTCGCCGCGTCTGCGAGGGTGGGAATCCTCCGGCTTCGGCTGTGGGGAGGAAGTCAATGGACCTCCGAGGGGAGTACGGGCCGGCGACCGCGGGCGTACGAGATGCCGAGGACGACGAGGCCGACGGCCAGCCAGATGCCGCCGGCCCACTGTGCGTAGACGCTCTGGTTGAAGACGACGGCCACCAGGACGACGATGCCGACCACGGGCACCACCAGGTGCGCGAGCCAGTTGCGGCTGCGCTGCCTGATGACGTAGTGGACGACGACGGAGACGTGCAGCAGCAGGAACGCGGCCATGGCGCCGAAGTTGACCAGCGAGCTCAGCTCGCCGATGCCGGTCGGCCGCGTGCTCATGTAGACACCGATGATCAGCGAGAGCGCGGCCACCACCAGGGTCGCGTTGACCGGCACCTTGTGCTTGGGGTCCACCTTCGCGAGGAACGAGGGGAGCTGGCGGTCGCGGCCCATCGCGAACAGCAGGCGCGAGGTGGCCGCCTGCGCGACCAGCGAGTTGGCGAACCCCCACGCGACGGCGGTGGCCACGGCCGTCAGCACCGACAGCCAGTGCCCGCCGGCGAACTCCGCGGTGGTGTAGAACGCGCTGCCCGCCGGGTCGTCGTTCGCGATCAGAGCGTCGCGGCCGGGGGTGAGCAGCGCGGCGACCCAGGTCTGCGCCACGAACAGCACCGCGGCCAGCCCCAGCGCGGCCACCATGGAGCGGCCGAGCCGGCGGGCGTCCTCGCGGTTCTCCTCCGCCAGCGTGGAGATGCCGTCGAAGCCGAGGAACGACAGCACGGCCACCGACGCGGCGGCCAGGACCACGCTCCAGCTGAATCCGGCGGAGTCGAAGAACGGGGTGAGCGCGCCGGTCTGCGCCTTGCCCTGGGCCAGCGCGATACCCCCGACCACCAGGAAGATCGCCAGCACCGCGAGCTCGGCCACCAGCATGATCCGGGTGATCCTGGCGGTCATCTGGATGCCGAGGTAGTTCACGACCGTGTTGAGCACGATGAACGCCGCCAGCCACAGCCAGACGGGCACCACGGGCACGAACGAGTTCATGGCCACGCCGGCCACCAGGTAGAGCAGCGAGGGCACGAGCACGTAGTCGAGCAGGATCGCCCACCCGGCGATGAACCCGACGGGGGCGGCGATTCCCCGGCCCGCGTACGTGTAGACCGAGCCGGCCATGGGGAAGGCGCGGGCCATCTGCGCGTACGACAGCGCCGTGAACGCCATCGCGACCAGGCCGATGACATAGGCGAGCGCCACCATCCCGTGGGAGACGGCGAAGACGTGGCCGAAGATGCCGAACGGGGCGATCGGCACCATGAAGATCAAGCCATAGATCATCAGGTCGGCGAAGCCTAAGGAACGCTGAAGTTCCTGGCGGTAGCCGAACTGCTCGACTGTGCTCATGTACGGCTCCTAGCTGCGTGGGGGGCGATTCGCACCCTAGAGCCAAAGCTTTCTACTGAAAAGGTTTCTCTAGAAAGAATCCCAGGCCGTCCGCCCTGCCCAGGTGCACGGGATGGCGTACCTGGCGGTCGAGCAGCGTGAGCGTGCCACGGGCGCTGGTGATCTCGGTGCCGTCGGCGACCGCGTCGAGCGCGGGCACGGCCAGCGACCCCGCCCGTGCCGCCAGCGCGGCCAGCATCGCCACGGCCTCGTAGCAGCCGTGGCCGTGGGCGTTGAGCATGGGGGCGTCCTCGCCGAATCTGGCCGCGTACCGCTCGGCGAAGTCGAGACCGGCGTCGGTGGACAGGTCGCGGAAGTAGCCCATGGACGCGTACAGCTCGCCGGTGACGTCCCCGCCGACGCCCAGCAGGCCGTGCTCCTCCAGCGCCCCGCACAGCCGGGCCGCGCCGAGCCCGGCGGCCGCGTACGCCCGGTTGAACGCCATGAGGTCGCTGCCGATCAGCGTCAGCAGGATGGCGTCGGGCCGCGCGTCCGCCACCCGGTCGAGCCGGCTGACGGCCTCGCCGTACGGGACGAAGCTCTCGCCCACCACGCTCGCGCCCCGGGCGCGCAGCCGCCCGCGGGCGCTGGCGTGCACCAGGCGCGGCCAGACGTAGTCGTTGCCCAGCAGGTACCAGCGGCGCGCCTTGCGCGCGCCGGCCAGCCACTCGATGCCCGGCGCGAGCTGCCTGCCGGGTGTCTCGCCGAGGAAGTAGACGCCCGGCGCGTGGCCGCCGCCCTCGTACGGCGGCGCGTACACGAACGGCACCCGCCCGGCGATCGCGGCCACGACCTCCACCCGCACGTCGCTCGCGTGGGCGCCCGCGACGGCCTGCACCGTCTCCGAGCCGACCAGCCCGGCCACCTCGGCCGCCACCTGGCGCGCGGGCCGGCCGCCGTCGATGAGCACCAGCTCGACCGGCCTGCCCAGCACGCCGCCGCCGGCGTTGACCTCCTCGGCGGCCAGCACCGCGCAGTTGATCGCGCACGGGCCCATCAGGCCGAGCACCCCTGACACGGGCACGACCAGGCCGATCCTGATCGACTCCGACGGTATGAGCCGCGCTTCCAACGGATCGACGGTCGCCGCCACGCCGACGAGTATCCTCCGTTCTAGCTCTCCGATGAAAGGACCTTTCTCCATGACCACCTCTGGGCTCGGGTCCTCACTCGCCTACCTGCTGAGCCGTGCGGAGCGCAGCGTCAACCGCGGGCTGGCCGCGGTGCTGGCCGGCGAGGACGTCACGGTCGAGCAGTGGCGCATCATGCGGGCGCTGGCCGACGGGCACGGCGACTCGATGGGCGAGCTGGCGGAGGCGGTGCTGATGCCGCACCCGACGCTGACCAAGGCGATCGACCGGCTGATCGACCGGGCGCTGGTCTATCGCGGACCGTCCAAGGGCGACCGGCGGCGGGTGGCGGTGTTCGTCTCGGACCGGGGGGCGGAGCTGCTCGCGCGGGTGGACGGGGCGGTGGCCGAGCATCACGGGCTGATCGCGGGGGCGTTCGGGCGGGAGCGCACGGAGCAGCTCATGCGCGACCTGGAGAGGCTGATGGAGGCCCTCGACTACGCGGAGCTCCGCGTCTGACGCCCGGTCCCACCGGGGTTCTTGAGGGGCGAAGGTCGGGCGTTTCCTGCACTCCTTCCCCAAAGGGACCTCACCACGGTCGGCGGGGTCGCTGGGCGCGCCGCCGACGGGGGCTGGGGCCCTTGGAGAGGGCGGGCGCGGTGGGTCGCTGCCGCCGTTGTCGTGGTGGGTTCAGGGAGTGAGCGTTTTCGCGAACAGGGCGGCGTGGGCCTTGATGCGGTCGCGGGCGCGCTCGCGCTGGGCCTCCGTGGCGTTCCCGTGCAGCCACAGCAGCCGGGCGTGGGCGATCGGGGCCAGCAGGGCGTAGGCGAGGTCGTCGGGAGTGCCCAGGTCCGTACGGATCCGCCCCTCCGACTGCCACCGCGCGAACACCTCGGCGAGATGGCCCAGTACGTTCTCGATGCCCACGGAGAGGGTGTCGTCGTGGATCAGGCCGTCACGTGAGACCAGGCTCATGACCTGCCTGGACTGCGGGGTGTCCCACGCGGCCAGCACCCGGGCCGCGAACGACTCGACGAAGGCCGCCGGCTCGTCCGGGGCCTGGTCGAGCGCCACGTCGGCCGCCTGCGGGCCGGCCAGGGACATGGCCGCGTCGTAGATCGCCTGCTTGCTGGCGAAGTGCGCGTAAAGGACGCTCTCGCTCAACCCCACCTCTCTGGCGATGGCCCTGATCGAGGTCCCCGCGTACCCCTTCTGCGCGAACAGGCGTAGTGCGGCGTCCAGGAGTGCGGCCTTGGTGTCGCCTGCCTCGGCCTTGGAAGGACGGCCCGGACGGCGGCCGCTGGTGATGCTGCTCACGAGGACATCCAATCACCTTGAAAAATAATCGCTCGTTCGATTAATTTAGAGACACGGAGAGAGATGGGAGCGGAAATGTTCACTTCGCGGATTCCCGAGCGTGAGATCGCCGAGCGGCCGGCCGGTTACGGCGGGCCGAACCTGTCGCCGGTGGGCCTGGAGCTGGTGCCGCACGCGTTCACCGAGGGTGTGTACGCGTTGATGGCGAGCCTCCCGCCGAAGGACAACAACGGGGTGGTGGCCGGGCGGGACGCGGCGCTGGTCGTCGACGCCGGGATCACACCCGAAATTTCGGCAAAAATCCAGGCGATCGCCGCCGACCTGACCGACCGGCCCCTCCACTACCTGGTCAACACCACGTACCACGGCGATCACAGCTTCGGCAACGCCGCGTTCCCCGACGAGGTCGTCGTCGTCTCGTCCCGGACGAACCGCGACAACATGTCCGACCTCGCGTACGAGAAGCGGACCAGGTTGGCGAACATGTACGGTGACGACGCCCTGCTCGACGCGGTCACCACGTGGCGCCGGCCCGACCTCGTGTTCGACGCGTACGCGGAGATCGACCTCGGCGGGCGCGTGGTCCAGCTGCACCACTTCGGCCCCGGCAACGGCCCGGGCGACACCGTCGTGTACGTGCCCGACACCCGCACCGCGTGGACCGGCAACTTCGTCTGTCACGCGGGTACGGCCCACATGCTGCTCCAGGGTGGTCCTGAGCCGTACCTGGGGTCGTTGCGCAGGATGCGCGAGGCCCTGCCCGAGCTGGAGACGATCGTCCCGGGCCACGGGCCGATGGGCGACGGGCCGGCGGCGGTGGACGCGCTCATCGGCTATCTGGAGCGGCTGCACGATGAGGTGCTGGCCAGTGTGCGGGCGGGGCGCAGCCTGGAGGAGACGTACGCGGCCTGCACTGACCCGTGGGCGGAGGCGCTCGATCCCGGCCTGGCGGCGGCCCTGGCTCGTTATCCGGTGCCGCGGGAACTGGCCGAGCAGGGGATGCTCGCGCTCTGCCGGGACCTCCACCGGCTCAACGTCCTGGCCACCTACCGCCTCTACGAGCACCAGTAGGCGGGTGCCGCGGCTACGTCCGCGCCACCGTCGCAGGGGGGCCGGGGTTCTTCGGGGAGGGGTGGGCGCGCGGTGGTGGCGCGCCCACCCTCGGTTCAGTCGGTGGGACTGAGGTGTGGTTACGGGTAGAGGCCGCGGAGCTGGTGGGCCTCGACGACGCGGCCCACGCCGATGACGTGTGCCGCCTGCCGGAGCGTCAGGTCGCGTTCGGCCGCCACCGACTTCACCTCGGCGAAGGCCTCCAGCATGAGCTCGCGCAGCTTGCGCTCGACCTCCTCGGCGCTCCACGAGTAGGCCTGCAGGTTCTGCACCCACTCGAGGTAGGACACGATCACCCCGCCCGCGTTGGCGAGGATGTCGGGCACCACCGTGGTGCCGTTGGCCGTCAGGATCTCGTCGGCCTCGGGCGTGGTGGGGCCGTTGGCGCCCTCCACGATCAGCCGGGCGCGGATCCGGGGCGCGTTGGCCTCGGTGATCGCGCCTTCGAGGGCCGCCGGGACGAGGATGTCCACGTCCAGCTCCAGCAGCTCGTCATGGGTCAGCGCGTCGGCCTCGCGGAAGCCGCGCACGCCCCCGGCCTCGGCCGCGTACGCGACCAGGGCGGGGATGTCGAGGCCGCCGCGTGCGTACACGGCTCCCGTGGCGTCGGAGACGGCCACCACCTTGCAACCCGCGTCGGCCAGGAACTGCGCGGCCGGCCCGCCCACCTTGCCGAAGCCCTGCACGGCGACGGTGCTGCCGGCGGGTGAGCGGCCGAGCGCGGCCAGCGCCGCGATCTGCACGCCGCGCGAGGTGGCGGACCTGCGTCCGTGCGAGCCGCCCAGCGTCTTCGGCTTGCCGGTGACGACGCCGGGCACCGGGAAGCCGGTGTGGACGCTGTAGGTGTCCATGATCCAGGCCATGGTCTGCGCGTCGGTGCCGACGTCCGGAGCCGGGATGTCCTGCTCAGGGCCGATCAGCGGCATGACCTCGTTGACGTAGCGGCGGGTCATGCGCTCCCGCTCGCGCTCGGTGAGTGTGGACGGATCCACGGCCACGCCGCCCTTGGCGCCGCCGTACGGGATGCCGACCAGCGCGCACTTCCACGTCATCCACATCGCGAGCGCGGTGACCTCGTGGATGTCGGTGTCCGGATGAAAACGGAGCCCGCCCTTGGCGGGTCCTCGCGAGACGTTGTGCTGGACGCGGAAGCCCTGCACGACGTCCAGGCGGCCGTTCTCGCGCCGGACCGGGACCGAGACGGTCAGCGACCGCCGGGGCGTGGCCAGCATCGTGCGGAGCCCGTCGTCGAGTCCGAGCTGCTCGGCGGCCTGGTCGAGTTGGTGGAGTGCGGAGTCGAGGGCCTGACGGCCCGGGGTGATCAGGGCCGGCGTCTTTGACGGCACCATGATGCTCATGGAAGAGAATCCTCCTGCTATGACGCCCTTTTTAAGAGGGAAGCGCCTTTGCCTCCCGCTTTGGGCGTGCTTGTCTCGATCATCCTAAGGCGGAGGGTTTGACCTTGCCTAGCGGTCGATGAAATCCCGAGGTGCTGTGGACCGTGCCACTCTGGCAGGCTTGCGTCCGGTCAGTGTGCTGAATCGTGAATATCTCGGGGAGTGAGATGCCCGCACTCGTGATGGGGCCGATGCTGCGATACGTGGACTCCGTCAGCGCCTCGATCTGGGTGGAGACCGCCGAGCCCTGCACGGTCGCCATCGAGGCGGACGGCAGGTCTTACCGGTCGCCTACCTTCACCGTGCACGGTCACCACTACGCGATCGTGGATCTCGTTGAACTCTGCCAGGATATCGGGTCGTATTCGGTGAGGCTCGACGGGGAGCAGGTATGGCCTCTGGCGGGTCGCCCGCCGAGCCGGATCCGGCTGCTGCCCGCCGATGGGGTGCGCAAGCTCGCGTTCGGCTCGTGCCGCACCAGCGTCCCGCATGACGCCATGTACGTCCTCACCCACGGCGACGACGTCCTGCGCGCCTATGGCGAGCACCTCCCCACCGCGGACGACGAGGAGTGGCCCGACCTGCTGGTGCTCCTCGGCGACCAGGTCTACGCCGACAACCCCTCGCCCGCGATGCTCGAATACATTCGCGGCCGCAGGAGCACGGAGCCGCAGGGGGAGATCGCCGACTTCGAGGAGTACGCCGAGCTCTACCGCCTGGCCTGGACCGACGAGGAGATCCGCTGGCTGCTGTCCACCGTCCCGTCCGCGATGATCTTCGACGACCACGACCTGCGTGACGACTGGAACACCTCCCAGCCCTGGCGCGAGCAGATGGCCGCCGTGCCGTGGTGGCAGCGCCGCGTCGTCGCGGGGCTGGGAGCGTACTGGATCTATCAGCACCTGGGCAACCTCTCGCCGGCCGAGCGCGCGGAGGACCCGCTGCTGCGCAAGCTGATGGACGGCGACGGCGGCGCGGCCCTGGACGAGTTCGCGGAGAAGGCCGACGCCGAGCCGAGCAGCAACCGCTGGAGCTACGCCCGCGACCTGGGCAACGCCCGCCTGATCATGGTGGACACCAGATGCGCCAGGCAGCTCACGCCCGGCGACCGCCGCATGCTCGACCCGGGGGAGTGGGCCTGGCTGGAGGAGCAGGTCGCCGCCCCGGCCGAGCGGCTGATCATCGGCTCGTCGATCCCGTTCCTCCTCCCCGAGGGCGTCCACGGCGTGCAGAACTGGAACGAGGCCCTGTGCGACGGCAAGTGGGGCCCTCTGGCGCGGCGGTGGTCGGAGAAGTTCCGGCAGGCCATCGACCTGGAGCACTGGGCGGCGTTCCGGCGCTCGTTCGAGGACCTGTCGAGGCTGCTGGTGAAGGCCGGCAGGCCCGTGCTGATCCTCTCGGGCGACGTCCACTACTCCTACCTGGCCAAGGCCGGTGCCGGGCAGATCTACCAGATCGTCTGCTCGCCGATCCGCAACCCGCTCAGCCGCCTGCTCCGCTGGGCCAACGTGTTCACCCAGTTCTCGATCGCCACGCTGGTCGGCGGCCTGCTGGCGCGGCTGGCGGGCATCCCGAAACCGCCGTTCAGATGGCGGGTGACGAAGGGGCCCTGGTTCCAGAACGCGGTGGCCACGCTGACCCTGCCCGACGAGGTCACCTGGTACGAGTCCGTCGGCGATGCGGTCAGGCCGATCGACTCCGTCCGCCTACGCTGAAGCGCATGCACAAGGATGATTACGCCGCCGCCATGCCGTTCTACGACCTCTGGCACGAGGACGGGCATGTCCCGATGGTGCGGGAGCTGCTTCCCCTGCTGCTGAAGGGGGTGCGGCGGAGCGTGCTCGAGATCGGCGCGGGCACCGGCCTGATCACCGAGCTGATCGCCAGGGAGACGACGGCCGAGATCTACGCGCTGGAGCCGTCGCTGGGCATGCGCTCGGTCCTGGTCTCCCGCCTGGCGTCCGACCCCGCGACGCTGCGGCGGGTGACCGTGCTGCCGTACGGGGCGCTCGACGTGGAGGTGGACGAACCGGTCGAGGCGGTCGTGATGATCTCCGTCCTGCAGAGCTTCGACGCGGAGGAGCGGGCCACCCTGTGGCAGGTGCTGGCCAGGCAGCTGGAGCCGGGCGGGCGGCTGGTGTTCAACTGGCGGGAGCGGTCCGCGCCGGTGCCGGGCGATCTGGAGGTCATGGGGTCGTACCAGGTCGGCAGGCACGCGTACGAGGTGGCCGGGCAGGTGCTGAAGGCCGAGGGGGAGAGCGTCACCACGCGCTTCGTCTACCGGATCAGGCAGCACGGCGTGGCCATCAGCGAGGACGAGGTGGTCCTCACGAACCACTGGCCCGCTCGGGAGCGGCTGGTCGCGGAGCTGGAGAGCGCGGGCTTCACCCCGGAGCCGGCTCCGGAGGGGATGGAGGTGTGGCGCCTCCCGTAGCCGCAAGAAAAGTGGAACCGCCCTCCGGCGTGCGGCCAACAACAGGGTGACCGCATGAGAGAGGACCGGCAGAGTGGTGGGTGTTCAGGATGTGCCTGAGACGCTGGATGACTCGACGCTGATCGGGCATTCGCTGGCCGACCCGGAGAGTTTCGCGGCGCTGTTCGACCGGCACGCCGACGAGATCCACAGGTACGCGGCCCGGCGCCTCGGGACCGAGCTGGCCGACGACGTGACGGGGGAGGTGTTCCTCGTCGCGTTCCGCCGGCGGGCGCGTTACGACCGCTCGTGGCCCGATGCCAGGCCATGGTTATACGGCATCGCGACCAATGTCGTCGCCCAGCACCGCAGGGCCGAACGGCGGCGCACCGCCGCCATGGCCAAGGTGAACGTGGAGCGCCCCAGCACCTTCGACGACCGCAGCGCGGATCGGGTGACCGCCGAGCAGCTCCAGCCCAAACTGGCCAGGGCGCTCACCCGGCTCAGCGCGGGCGAGCGCGACCTGCTGCTGCTCGTGGCGTGGGCGGACCTGACGTACGAGGACGCGGCGCTCGCGCTCGGCGTGCCCGTCGGCACCGTCAGGTCCAGGCTCCACAGGCTCCGCGTCAAGGTGCGCAGGGCTCTCGGCGGCACCGATCCCTTCGCAGCAGAGGAGCCCCAGCATGGATGAGGACGAGATCCGCATGTTCGCCGACGGCCGGCCCGCCGTGCCGCCGTACGGCAACGAGGCGAGGGCCACGGCGCGGGAACGGCTGCTGGCGGAGGCGCGTGGCGGGGGCCGCTTTCGCCTGCCCGGATTCGGCTGGCAGGCCGCGGCCGCGTTCGGGGTCACGGTCGCGCTGGTCGGCGGGGTGGCCGTGGCCCTGACGAACCAGGGCCACGGGAGCACCGGCCCCGCCACGGCGGTGACCCAGTCGGCCGCCGTGTCGTCGTCCGACGAACTGGCTCCCCGCCCCGGCCAGTTCATCCTGATCGAGTCCGACACCATGTACAGGTCGATGTCGGCCGGACAGAGCGGCGAGACCACCCGCCACCTCTACCGGACCCACAGGAAGATTTGGCAGTCGGTGGACGGGAGCGCGAACGGCCTGCTGCTGATCGAGGGCCGCGAGCCCCGGCCGTGGCCGGGCGAGCAGCTGCCGGCGGACGCCAAGGACTGGCAGGGCTCCGACTGGCACGTGCTGCCGGCCTGCCCCTCCCAGCTGGGCGAGAACCGCACCGACTACACCTACCTGAGCACGCTGCCGACGGACGTCGCCGGGATGCGGGCGCGCCTCTACAAGATGCCCGCCGCGGCGGTCGAGGCCAAGGGCGACGAGAACGACCGGGCCGCCTTCGACCACCTGACGGACCTGGTCAGGGAGACGTACCTGCCGAAGGCGCAGCGCGACGCGCTCTTCGAGGCGGCCAAGTCGATCCCCGGCGTGCAGGTGGCCGAGGGGGTGGAGGACTCGTCGGGCCGCAAGGGGGTGGCGCTCGGGCGGGTCGACCCCCAGGGGATCCTCAGGCAGGCCATCTTCGACCCGGCCACGCACGTGTTCATGGGGGAGCGGGAGACGGTCGTGGACGACCGGCTCGCCCGGGCTCCCAAGGGGAGCGTGCTGGCGCTGACCGCCCAGCTCAAGACGTCGGTGGTGGACGTGCTGCCGCAGGCGACGCCGTCGGACAAGGGGCAGGCGGCGGTCTGCGCCCCGTCCAGCGCCGAGCCCGCCCCGGCCGAGACGAGCTCGGCCGCACCGTCGGCGTTGCCCAGCGACGAGGCCGTCACGGAGCCGGTGCCGACCATGACGGTCACGCTGAAGGCGACGGAGGATCCGTCCGCGCCGGTGCCGACGATCACAGTGGAGCCGTCAGACGAGCCGACGATCACAGTGGGGCCGTCGGACGACGCGTCGCCGACACAGCCGACCGCGAAGGCGTCCCCGGCCGGCAAATGACCACCCAGACAGGCAACCGGGCGCCGTTACGGCGCCCGGCCCCGTGAACCGGAGAAGCGTCTCCCTGGACAGGGCCCGGCCACGTGCGGTGGCTGGGCCCTCCCGTGCTCCGCCGTAAAGACCCTGCGAAGCTCAGCCCCGAACGGCGGGTCGGCTTTCTGAAACCGGGTCGGCTTTCTGAAACCGGGTCAGGCGGTGTTGAGCTCGTAGAGCGCGTCGGCGAGCTGGTTGACGGCCCAGATCAGGTCCTCCTCGGAGACCACGATGGGCGGGGCGAGGCGGATCGTGGAGCCGTGGGTGTCCTTGGCGAGGACGCTCCGCGCCATCAGCGCCTTCGACACCTCGCGCCCGGTCGCGAGCTCCGGGTCGATGTCCACGCCGGCCCACAGCCCGCGCCCGCGCACCTCCACGACCCCCTTGCCGATCAGCTCGCGCAGCCGGGCGTGCAGCACCTCGCCGAGCTTGGCGGCCCTGGCCTGGAACTCGCCGGTGTTCAGCAGCTCGATGACCGCGATGCCCACGGCGCAGGCCAGCGGGTTGCCGCCGAACGTGGACCCGTGCTGGCCGGGCTGGATGACCCCGAGCACGTCGCGGTTCGCGGCGATGGCCGAGACCGGTACGACGCCGCCGCCGAGCGCCTTGCCCAGGACGTAGACGTCGGGCACGACCCCTTCGTAGTCGCACGCGAACGTCTGCCCGGTGCGCCCCAGCCCCGACTGCACCTCGTCGGCGATCATCAGGATCCCCTGCGCGGTGCAGAGCTCCCGGATCTCGCTCAGGTACCCGTCCGGCGGCACGAGCACCCCGGCCTCGCCCTGGATCGGCTCGACCAGCACCGCGACCGTGTTCGGGTCGACGGCCTGCCTGATCGCCTCGGTGGAGCCGTACGGCACGAGCCGGAAGCCCGGCGTGTAGGGCCCGAAGTTGTCGTGTGCCTCCGGATCGGTGGAGAAGCTCACGATCGTGGTGGTGCGGCCGTGGAAGTTGCCTTCCATCACGATGATGTTCGCCTGGTCGGGCTCGACGCCCTTGACCTCGTAGCCCCATTTGCGGGCCACCTTGATGGCGGTCTCGACGGCCTCGGCGCCGGTGTTCATGGGCAGGATCAGGTCCTTGCCCGTGAGGTCGCCGAGCCCGGCGCAGAACTGCGCGAACTGGTCGTGATAGAACGCGCGGCTGGTCAGGGTCAGGTTGTCGAGCTGGTCGCGGGCGGCCTCGATGATCTTCGGGTGGCCGTGGCCGAAGTTGAGCGAGGAATAGCCGGACAGGCAGTCCAGATATCGTTTGCCCTCCACGTCGGTGACCCAGGCGCCGTGCGCCTCGTGGATCACGACGGGAAGCGGATGATAGTTGTGCGCGCTACGGCGCTCGCTCATCTCGATGAGCTCTGCGCTGGTGGTCATGGTCAGTTCTCCCCCCTGATCTCCAGTGTGCAGCACTTGGGTCCGCCACCTGCTTTACGCAGCTCCGACAGGTCGACGGGGATGACCTCGTAGCCGCGTCGCTTGAGCTCCAGCTGCAGGTTCGACGCCTCGGCGTTGATGACGACGTTCCTGCCGTCGCTGACGGCGTTCAAACCGAGCACCTCGGCGTCCTCGGCGGTCGCGATCACCGCGTCCGGGAACAGCTTGCGCAGCACCTTCCTGCTGCCCTCGGAGAACGCCTCCGGGTAGTACGCGACATTGCGCCCGTCGAGCGGGAACAGCGCCGTGTCCAGGTGGTAGAAGCGCGGGTCCACCAGCGTCAGGGAGATCACCGGGCGGCCCAGGAACTCCTGCGCCTCCTGGTGCGCCACCACGTCCGTGCGGAAGCCGGTGCCGGCCAGGATGACGTCGTCGAGCGTGAGGAAGTCGCCCTCGCCCTCGTTGACGTGCAGCGGCTCGCGCGCCGGGTAGCCGCGCTCGGTGAACCACCGCAGGTAGGCGGGGCCCTCGGGGCCGCGCTCGGCGTGGGCGAACCGGGCGCCGTAGACGAGGCCGTCCACGACCAGCGCGCCGTTGGCGGCGAAGACCATGTCGGGCAGCCCGTCGATCGGGTCGATCAGGCTGACCCGGTGTCCGAGCTCCTCGTACGCCGCCTTCAGGCCCTCCCACTGCCGGACCGCCAGGTCGCGGTCCGCACCGGCCTCGGGGTCCATCCACGGGTTGATCGCGTACTCGACCGTGAAGTAGTCCGGACGGCACATCAGGAAGTGTTTGGGCATGCAGGTCTCCGTCGAGGTTTATGGGTGGATGTCCTTTTCGAAGGGACGGAGACAGCCTAAGAATGCATGTTTATGCAGGCCAAGTGTTTGGCATTGCGTGTTCGCGCGGGTCTGTTGCGTCTTTCAGAGCTGAGCAGGCGATCCGTTGCGCGGCTCCGGAACGGAGGTGCCGGGAGGTGCGTCCACGAGCCGCGAGAGCACGATGGAGCTCTTGGTCCGCACCACGAACGACTGCGCCGCGATGCGCTCGATCACCCGCTCCACGTGGCGCACGTCCGTGGCCCTGATGTGCAGCAGCGCGTCCGCCTCGCCCGTGATCGTGGCCGCCCCCACCACCTCGGGGAACTTCGCCACGGCCAGCGCGATGTCCGACGGCTTGGTCTTGCCCTGGCAGAACAGCTCCACGTACGCCTCGGTCGTCCAGCCGAGCGCCTGCGGCGCCACCCTCGCGCTGAACCCGGTGATCGCCCCGGTCTCGCGCAGCCGGTCCACCCGGCGCTTGACCGCCGACGCGCTCAACCCCACCTGGTGTCCGATGTCCGCGAAGGTCGCACGGGCGTCCTCGACGAGCGCCGCGATGATGTCACGATCGAGCCGATCCAGTTCCACGCGCTCTGTATACCGCCTGGCCAGGCTGGCGCGCGACGAGCGGCACGCGGGAGACTGAGCGGGCAAACAGTCATCGGAGGGTTCCGCCAAAATGAGCACCGCAAGCTTCCCCGAGGGTTTCGTGTGGGGAGTCTCTACCTCGGCCTTTCAAATCGAGGGCGCGACGTCCGCCGGCGGCCGGGGGCCGTCCATCTGGGACATCTTTTCCGCCGACCGCGCCGAGGCCTGCGACCATTACCACCGTTATCCCGAAGACGTGCGGTTGATGAAAGACCTGGGAATGGCCGCCTACCGGTTCTCGGTGAGCTGGCCGCGGGTTTTCCCCGACGCCTCGGGCAAGGTGAACGAGGCCGGCCTCGACTTTTACGACCGGCTGCTCGACGCGCTTCTCGCGGCCGGCATCACGCCTTATGCGACCCTTTATCACTGGGATCTGCCGCAGGCGGTGGAGGAGCTCGGCGGCTGGCCGTCCCGCGACACCGCCCGCCGTTTCGCGGATTACGCCGCCGCCGTGCACGGCCGGCTCGGTGACCGGGTCGACACCTGGTTCACGCTGAACGAGCCGTGGGTGGCGGCCTTCCTGGGATACGGCGACGGAAGCCACGCGCCGGGCCGGAAATCGGCCGCCGAGGCGTTCAGGAGCGCCCACCACATGATGCTCGCGCACGGGCTGGCCGCGCAGGCCCTGCGCTCCGGCGGGGCAGCCCGGGTCGGGACGGTGCTCAACCTCTCGCCCGTCCTGACGCCCGCCCAGGTCAGCGACTTCGGCAGGCAGCTGTCGGAGGAGGACGCCGAGGCCGTGGCCAGGATCGACGCCCTGGCCAACCGGCAGTTCCTGGAGCCGATGCTGCGCGGCTCGTACCCCGCCGAGATCCTGCCCATCATCGAGCGCAACGGCGGCCTCGACCACATTCGCGACGGCGACCTCGACACCATCGCCCAGCCCCTCGACCTGCTCGGCATCAATTACTACTCGCCTTCCGTGGTGCAGGCCCAGCCCAGCGAGCCCGCCGCCTCCGCCTATCCGGGAAGCGAGGGCGTGCTGTTCTGCACCATTCCGACGGCGGTCACCGCGATGGGCTGGCCGATCGTGCCCAATTGCCTTTCGCTGGTGCTGCGGCGCCTTTCCGCGGAATATCCGGAGCTCGACCTGATGGTCACCGAGAACGGCGCCGACTTCGTCGACGTGGTGACCGGCGACGGCATTCACGACGTCGAACGCATCAGTTTCGTCGAGGAGCATCTGCGGGCCCTGCTGTCGGCCGTCGAGGACGGCGCCCGCGTTCGCGGATATCTCGTCTGGACCCTGCTCGACAACTTCGAATGGACCGAGGGCTACCAGCGGAAGTTCGGCCTCGTGCACGTCGATTTCGCCACCCAGAAACGGCGGCCGAAGGACAGCGCGCTGTGGTACCGCGACGTCGTCCGGCGCAACGGCCTCACCGAGACCCGGCCCAAGCGGCCCACCCTGGAGACCGTGGCCGCCCGCTCCGGCGTCTCCCGCGCCACCGTCTCGCGCGTGGTCAACGGCGAGGCGTCGGTGAGCCCCGAGGTCCGTACGGCGGTGATGCGGGCCGTCAAGGAGCTCGGCTACGTGCCCAATGCCGCCGCCCGCAGCCTGGTCACCCGGCGGACCAACGCCATCGCCCTCGTCCTGTCCGTCCCCAGGCAGGGGGACGCGCTGACGGCCGCCGTCGTGCAGTACGTCACCAGCATGCTGGAGGGCGCCGGCAAGCAGATCACGCTCATGCTGGCCGACACGGCCGAGAGCCACCGGCGCATCGTCCAGCAGGCGGAGGCCCGGTTGGTGGACGGCGTCGTGCTGCTGCCGCCCGACCGGGGCGACACGCTGGCCGAGCGGCTCTCGCGTACGGACGTGCCGATCGTGCTCCTCGGCAA
Organism: Nonomuraea sp. NPDC003201; assembly: GCF_053590415.1. NCBI lineage: Bacteria > Bacillati > Actinomycetota > Actinomycetes > Streptosporangiales > Streptosporangiaceae > Nonomuraea > Nonomuraea sp. NPDC003201. Next base: position 12,557 of record NZ_JBSFTC010000011.1, on the reverse strand, counting down.
GCCGGCCGTCGCCTCGCTGGTGCCGTACGTGGACGTGGACAACGCCGGCGGCGCGGCCGCCGCCACCGAGCACCTCCTCGTGAGCGGGCGCCGCCGCATCGGCATGATCTGCGGCCCGATGGACCTGGTCGCCGTCCAGGACCGCCTGGCCGGGCACCGGGCGGCGCTGCAGCGGGCGGGCGCGCAGCCGTTACTGGCCCTCGCCGACCTCACCCGCGCCTCGGGCGCGGCGGCGGCCCGGCAGCTCCTCGGCGACGAGCCGGCGCTGGACGCCGTGTTCGCCGCCACCGACCAGCTCGCCATCGGGGCGCTGCAGGCCGCGCGGGAGCTGGGCCGCCGGGTGCCCGAGGACCTGGCGATCGTGGGCTTCGACGACATCGACGCCGCCTCGGCCACCACACCGGGGCTGACCACCGTGCGGGTTCCGCTGGCGGAGCAGGCGCTGGCCGTCGCGCGGCTGCTGCTGTCGCGGCTGGAGGGCCGCCACACCACCTCCGTCGTGCTGCCGACCCGGCTCGTGGTCAGGGAGTCGAGCTGAGCCCTCGTACCGGTACGGGAGTCAGGAGCGGGTGCGGCGGTGGAGGACGATGCGTTCGGCCCAGCTGGCCGCCTCCGGGTCCTTGAGGCCTTCCACCACGCCTCCCAGGTACGCCGTGGCCAGGCTGTCGAAGCCGCTGTCCAGCTGGCGCAGCCGGCCGGCCCTGCGCCGGTCCACCGCCTGAAGGTATTGGGCGATGCTCTCGGCGTACCCGGCGTCCCGCTGGTAGGCGGCCTGGGCGGCGGCGCAGGCGCGGGCCTCGGCGTCACGCTTGGCCCGCAGCTCCCGTAACCGCTGGTCGTTGGGGTTGTGCATGCGCCGCCCCAGGTCGGCGGCGATCAGGGCGGTGGCGATCAGGAGGGCCAGGAGCAGGATCATGGTGGGCAACCGGCTGACCCCCTCCGAGGTCGGCCCGATGTCCTGGCCGTCCACGACCAGCGGCTTGACCAGGGCGTCCCGGCGCAGGACGGCCACGGCGACGATGAGGCCGAGCCAGACGAGCGCCACCCCGGCCAGCAGCCACCGCCCCTTCGCCGGGCTGCCGTGCTCCTGCCACGACCGGAACGCGCGACCGTACATGTGCGGCGCCACCAGCATGATCAGAGCGGCGCCGGCGGCGAGCAGCGCGGTCATCGCCACGCTGTCGCCCCAGTTGAGGATGACCTGGTAGAGGATGGGCACCTCGACGATCAGCAGGAGCAGCAGGAGGAGCGCGGCGGGCAGCCAGCGGCGGACGACCGGCCAGCGGCTGCCCGAGATCGCGATGGAGCTGGGCCGCCCGTCGCCCGGCCGCCGGCTCGGCTGCTCCAGCTCGGTGACCTGGCGCTGACTGTCGTCCAGCGCCTTGCGCGCCTCCCCGAACGCCCGCTGCGACTCGGCGAGACCGATCTTCTGCGACTCGAACTCGGCGCGGGCCCGCTGGATCTCCTGCTCGGTACGGTCCTCGATCTCGGCCAGCTCGGCCAGCCGCTCGTCCTCCAGCTCGTGGAAGCGCGGCACGCTGCCGGTCTGGAGCGTGAGCGTGTCGATCTGCCCGTCGCCCGCGTGCCCGCGGCCGAGCTCGCGCTCCTCATGGCGGCGCCGCGCCCAGTCGGGCAGGTGGTAGAGGTCGCCGTCGTACGCCACGGCGGGCGTGATGCGGGTGACCTGGCCAGGCTCGACGTCGTCGTCCTGTTTCCGGCGAATGAAGCGCATCAGGCCTCCTACCGCGGGGTCCTGCTTTCGATTGTGCGCCACCGGGTCCCGGAAGCGGGCGGATGTCAAAATGACGGTGTGAGCGAATTGCCGGTGATCGACGTCTCGCCCCTGCTCGCCACCGACCCCGCCGCCGCCGACTCCACCGGCCCCGCCGCCGCTGATCCTGCCGATGCCGTCGCCGCTGGCCCCGCCAAGCGTGCGGTGGCGGAGGCGATCGGCGAGGCGTGCCGGGACAGCGGCTTCTTCTACGTCTCCGGCCACGGCGTGCCGCCGGACCTCCCGCGCCGGCTCGACGCCGCGAGCAGGCGCTTCTTCGCCCTGCCCGAAGAGGTGAAGGCCGAGATCTCCATGGAACGGGGAGGCAAGGCCTGGCGCGGCTTCTTCCCGGTCGGCGGCGAGCTGACCTCGGGGCGGCCCGACCTGAAGGAGGGCATCTACTTCGGCGCCGAGGAGCCGCCGGGCCCGCTGCCGCTGCACGGCCCGAACCTGTTCCCCGCCCAGGTGCCCGAGCTCCGCGACGCCGTGCTCGACCATCTCGGCTCGATGACCGCGCTCGCCCAGGCCGTCATGTCGGGGATCGCCCTGAGCCTCGGCCTGGACGAGGACTACTTCCGTTCCGGCTACACCGCCCAGCCGACCGTGCTTTTCCGGATATTTCATTATCCGCCCGCCCCACCGGATGACCCCGACACCTGGGGCGTCGGCGAGCACACCGATTACGGCCTGCTGACCCTCCTCCTCCAGGACGCCAACGGCGGCCTCCAGGTACGCACCCGGCGCGGCTGGATCGAGGCCCCGCCCCTGGAGAACACCTTCGTCTGCAACATCGGCGACATGCTCGACAAGCTCACCGCCGGCCACTACCGCTCGACCCCGCACCGGGTGCGCAACCGCAGCGGGAACGAGCGCCTGAGCTTCCCGTTCTTCTTCGACCCAGGCTGGGACAGCGAGGTACCGCCGCTGCCGTACGCCCCCGGCCATCGCTGGGACGGCCAGGTCGACTTCACCGGCACCTACGGCGAGTACCTGCTGTCCAAGGTCTCCAAGGTCTTCCCGCGCCTCTTCGAGAAGCTCTGAGGGCCTCAGCTGGTCGAGAACGTGAACCAGTTGACGTTGACGAAGTCCGCGGGCTGACCGCTGCTGAAGGTCAGGTAGACGGTGTGCGTGCCGGTCACGCCCGAGATGTTGGCCGGCACCGTACGCCAGCTCTGCCATCCGCCCGTGTTGGCGAGGGCGAAGTCCCCGATGGGAGCGGCGGTGGGGCTGTCCAGCCGGACCTGCACCAGCCCGCTCACCCCGGCCGCGGCCCCGGACGCCACCCTGGCCCTGAACTGGCGGGCGGCCTCCGTCCCGAAGTTCACGCCGTCGAAGCGGAGCCAGTCGCCGTTGGCGATCGCTCCGACGTTCTGGCCGCCGCCGGTGTCCGTGGTGGTCTCGACGATGGTGCCCGACTGCGCCTGGTACTGCTCGGCCTGGATCGTCGAACGGGCGTCCACGCCCCCGGGCGGGTTCGTCGGCGGGGTGCCGCTGCCGCTCTGCCACACCGCCACGTAGTCGACCAGCATCGGCCGTCCCGGCACGGTCGCCGCCGTGGGCGTCTGGCCGCCGAGCGCGTTGGGGAACGCCCCGCCCATGGCCACGTTGAGCAGCAGGAAGTAGCCCGCGTGCCCCGTCATGTTGGACCAGGTCGCCGCGTCGAACTGCGACTGGCTCACGCTGTGGAACTGCTGCCCGTCCACGTACCACCGCAGCTGGTTGGGGCTCACGCTGCGGTCCCACTCGAAGCGGTAGCTGTGGAAGGCCGCCTGGCACGTCGAGCCGGGGCAGGCGCGGTTGGCGCCGAGGCCGGTCGTCTCCTGGCACGGCCCGCCCGGGTTGACGCCGCAGTGGAGCACGCCCCAGACGGCGTTGATGCCGTTGACGTTCTCCATGATGTCGAACTCGCCGATGCCCGGCCAGTTCCAGTAATTGCCCCGGTACGGCGCCCCGAGCGCCCAGAACGCCGGCCAGTAGCCCAGCGCGGCGTCGCCGGTCACGTTCGGCATCTGGATGCGGCCCTCGATGCGCAGGATCCGGCCGTCGGCGGGCTTGAAGTCGGCCCGCCTGGTCTCGATGCGCGCCGAGGTCCACTCGCCCGAGCTGCTGCGCTGCGGCGTGATGCGGAGGTTGCCCCCGCCGTCGAGGCTGAGGTTGGAGGCGCTGGACGTGTAGTTCTGGATCTCTCCGGTGCCCCAGTTGGCCGGGCCGCCGGGGTAGGCGTGTCCCGTGTCGACGATCCAGTTGGTAGACGAGGGCAGCGTGTTGGCGGCGCCGTCGAAGTCGTCCGACCAGACGAGCGACCAGCCGGACGGGGTGGGCGGGACGGCGGCCGAGGCGCTGACGGCCACGTTGACGAGCAGGCCGCTGAGCGCCGCGATCGCCACGGCCACCGCCGCCAGTCGGCGCCGGTGCCGGAGGGCTGTTGTCATCGTTGCTCCATGGGGGGTGGGGGCCTTGTGAGAGAGAGCGCTCTCTTGGCCGATGTCAACACAGCATTTACCTGCTGTCAACGTTGCGTACCCGGAGGGAGCGCGCTCTCCTAGAGCAGATCCACCGTGCTCGCGCCGGACGCCTCGAAGGCCTCCCTCCAGAAGCCTTCGAGCAGCGGGAACCGGTCAGGGCTCGACGTCTTCTCCCGCAGGAAGCCGTGCACGACCACCGAGTACCCGGTCAGGTCGGGCAGCAGCCGCGCGTCCCGCAGTTCCTTGATCTTCTGCTTGCGCGCGCTCTCGCTCAGGTCCAGCTTGTTGATGTTCAGGTCCCCCCGGTTGTTGATCAGGTCGCTGAACACGATGAGCCGGTGCGGCCTGTCCGGCTGCCGCTGCGCGCCGAGCTGCTTGGCCACGTACCGAAGGGCTCCCAGCACGTCGGAGCCCTCGCCCTCCGCCGGGCAGCCGAACAACTTCACCGCCCTTGGCACCACCTCCGTGATCCGGTGCGCCCTGACGCGGTCCTCGACCACGGGGTTGTCGTTGGGGTTCTCGGCCTGGGTGGCGGCGATGGAGACCGGGTCCTGGCGGCAGGTGCTGCTCTCCGAGCTGCCCGTGACGGCCGCGAACCCGATCCAGTCGCAGCCCTGGGCGAAGGCGGGCAGCTTGGAGGTGACGTCGTTCCTGGAGGTGGCGGGGTCGGCGTAGCTGGTCGAGTCCACGATCACGCCGCAGACCGCCTTGGCCTCCGTCCCGCACGCCGCCACGGTGGCGGCGACCAGGACAAGCACCGCCAGCACCGCCCCGCCGGCCCGACGGAAGACCGGCCCGGGCGTAGCCTGCGCGCCACCGCTGCCGGTGCTGCCGGTGCGGTCGATGCGATCGGTGCTGCTGGTACTGCTGCCGGTACTGCCGGGGTGCGACCCACGCGCCCGGGTCCCGTCGTCGCCGTCACGCTCCTCAGCCCTCACACGCCCTCCTGGCCGGTCACATCGCGGTCCTCCGGGACACCGAGATCGGCGGGATCGGCGGGATCGGCGGGCGGCGGCGGGGAGAGCTGGCGGCGCGCCCCTCCCGGCAGCTCGCGGGGCATCACCTCGGCGTGCCACACCTCGATGCGGTCCTCGACCTCCCGCAGGATCCGCGCGATCTCCTCCCGCCCGGAGACCGCCGTGGCGGTCTCACCCGTGGCGCCCATCGCGATGACCTCGCCCTTCCATAAGGACGGGATCTCCTCCCTGCGCGGATGGGCCCGCAACACCCCGCCCTTGTACGCGGCGATGAGCTGCTCGGCCCTGGCGTACACCGCCTCCACCTCGTGGTCGCGCTCGATCAGCGCGCTCTCCCACTCCTGGGTGAGGTGCTCGATGCGGGCCCTGGCCCGCTGCATGCCGACGTTCGCCTCCGCCACCACGGCCCGCCGCCGCGCCTCCGTCCGCCGCGCTCTCGCCTCCGCGATCGAGATGAACGCGTCCGGCTGCTCGTCGACCTCATCAGGGACGTGACCGTTGGCGGGGGCCGGCTCCGGACGCGTGTCACTCCTGGCCAGCTCCTGCAGAATCACCTCGCGCGCCCCCAGCGCCCGCTCCAGGATCGCGGTACGGGTGGCCGCCAGCCGCCGATCGACCTCGGTGACCTGCTCACGGGCCAGGGCCCGGACCTCGGTGACGTAGGCGGGCTGGAACTCCGGATCGGTGAACTCGCCCAAAGGATGCTCCCGTGCGTCCCGCATCCCCCGCCGACGCGCTTCCTCCCGCTCGGCCGGCGGATCGCCCCGCTTGAACAGCCGCGACAAGAACGCCATCCGCGTCTCCAGGCTCCGGCCGGATCCGTGTCCTGCCCCCAGACTAAACGGCCACTTTCCGGAATGGCGGCAATGTCACCGTCCGCGCATCGCCTCATGGCCCGCGGCGAGCGTGGACAGGCGGCCAATCAGTTAGTGAGCATCGTCGGAACAGACACTTGTCCATGCCGATACGTAGTCTTACGCTCACGGTGAGCAGCCATCTCGGCGAGTGGGAGGCCCGGCGTGGGCAAGCACGAAGGTGACAAGAAGAAGGACAAGCCCTTCAAGCCGGAGCCGGTCAAGCCCCAGCAAGGCGACAAAAACCCAAGTGGCGGCCAGCACGGCGGTAATAAGAAGTGACACCGCTGAACGTTGGGCAGCGGATCGAGCAGATGATCGCGGAAATTCCGCCGGCCGCTCAACGTACTGAACGCATCTTCGATGCGATGCGGGCTGTGCCCCGCCACCCCTTCATTCCCGTGTATGCGCAAGCCCTTCTCGGCGCCGCAGAGGTCGAGCAGATCATCGACCGTGACGCCGACCCGGAAGCATGGTGGAACGCCGTCTACAGCGACTCCGTCATCGTCACCCAGGTCGGCGACGGGGCAGGCGAGATCATGCCAGGCTCGAACGACCCCACCTCCTCGTCATCCGCGCCCAGCACGGTCGCGGACCTGCTGGGGTGGCTGGATCCGGTGCCAGGGCAGCGAGTGCTGGAGATCGGCACAGGCACCGGCTGGACCGCCACCTTGCTGTCGCACCTCGTCGGTGAGCACGGGTCAGTGACGTCGATCGAGGTGGACGAGGCGGTCGCCGAGCAGGCGGCCAAGAACGTGGCCGCAGCCGGTGCCCAGCCACACATGATCATTGGTGACGGCGCGAAGGGCTGCTCAGACCGTGCGCCGTTCGACCGAGTTCACGTCACATGTGGCGTCCGCACCGTGCCCCATGCCTGGGTCGAGCAGACCAGGCCGGGCGGCGTGATCGTGCTGCCGTACTGTCCAGGGCTGGGAAACGGACACGGGCTGCGGCTCACCGTGATGCCGGACGGCATCGCCCATGGCCGATTCCCTGGTTTCGCGGCGTATATGATGATGCGCTCCCAGCGCCCGCCCGATGCCATCCCGGACGACGGCAGCGGCCAGGACCTCATCACGCGGATCGACCCGCGCACGATCGCTTACGCTCCCGCAGGCGCGTTGCTGGTGATGGCCGCCGTCACGGGCTTGCAGGTCACCTTCAAAGAAGATGGCGACCAGCTCTTTCTATGGGTGATGGACCAGAGCGATCCTGGCGTGTGGACGCTGATCACCTACGCACCCGGTCATCAGGACTATGAGGTGTACCAGCTCGGTGACCGTCCTCTGTGGGAGGAGGTCACAGACGCCTACTTCCGTTGGGTGAGCTGGGGAGAGCCAGGTCGTGACAGATTCGGCATGACCGTCACCCCCGGTGGGCAGCGGATCTGGCTCGACGCCCCAGAACGCGCGATTCAGCGCCCGTTGCCACACGGAAGCTAGGTTGCCCGAATCGGGCGCTGAGGTTGAGATCCAATCCGTCGTGCTCGCCCTGCCAAGCGCGACGTTGACCTGGTCGCCGGCCCAGCCGCTGTCGGTCGTCCAGATCATCGAGATGCCAAAGGCGTGATCCAGCAGATCGACCGTCAGCGGTCTTTCGTCGTCGTGGGCAGCGCGAGGAACAGGTGGGTCTCGTCAAAGCGTCCCGGATCCGACCAGCAGTTCTGGACCGATCGCGGCATGGGGCGGCGGCAGCCTACGGCAGGTCGTCGGGTTGCCGTTCAGCGGTGTTGCGTCCTGGCCGGAGGCGGGTTGGTCTGGGTGGGCGTCAGTCGGCCCACCGCCTCGTCGGTCAAGGGGTGGGCTGCGCGATGGCGCCGTAGGCGCGGGGGTTGCGCCGGAAGGCGCCTCCATAAGAACGCCTGAGCCCCGAGCGCGAAGCGCTCCCTCGGGAGGCCCTTTGTGCTCGGGGCGGGCGTCGGCAAGCCGGGCCGCGTGTGGGGTCAGCCCTTGTCGGCCTCGCCGGTGGCCTGTTCGAGCTGGTCCTCGGGGGAGGCCTCGAGGTCCTGCTCGGCGTCGGCGCCCGCCTGGGCGGAGGCCTTGTCGAGGCGGACCCAGCTCGTCACGCTCTCCACCGCGAACAGCACGAAGAGGTACGCCGTCAGCACCGCCAGCACCGGCGTCAGGATGCCGAGCGCGGCGCCCAGGCCGATGACCAGCAGGCGCAGCTCCCAGCCCAGCCCCGCGTGGAACACCCAGGCGGGCGGCCAGATGCTCTGCCGGGTCCGGTAGACGGTGTCGTACGTGTGGTAACCCACGACGTAGACGAGCACGAACAGTAGCCACTTGGGCGCTTCGGCGGCCAGGCCGATCGAGATCACGGCGAGGAACTCGGCGCCGCGCAGCAGCGGCGGGGTGAGCCAGTCGAAGCGGCCCAGGTGGTCGCGCGGCGTGGTCGGCAGCACGAGCAGCAGCGTCGTCGCGACGGGCAGGAGCAGGATCGGGCCGCCCCGGTCGAGCAGGCCGGTGACCAGGAAGGCCAGCACGGCCAGGAGGGCCACGAGCGTGGCGGGCACGGGCGGCAGGCCCTTGCCGAGCTTGCCGGCGAGGACGTGGGCGAGCGGGCCGTCGTCACGGTAGGCGAGCAGGCGGGCGGTCTGGATGCGACGGCGTTCCTCGTCGGGGTCCGGCGTGGGGGTGGCCATGGCCTGCGGTTGGGTGATCATACGAGCGACCTCATGAGGCGTCCGGTGAGCGTGTAGGCGGCGGCGACGGAGCCCCAGATCACCAGGGTGATGAAGGTGATCCGGGCGTCGAAGAGGGCGGCGGTGATCGCGATGGCCGCGAACCGCTCGCCGATGGGGAAGACGATCATCTTGCGGGCCCAGTGGACGGCGCGGAACTTGCCGGCCTTGGTCCACATCTTGAGCACGCCTCGCAGACCCTGGCTGCGCTCGACCTTGCGGCGCGTGAGGGCCTGACGCAGGTCGCGGTCGTCGGGCGCGTCCAGTGCCAGCGTGGGCAGCGGGGACGGGGCTTTGCGGCGGTTGGAGACGCCGAAGGAGAAGTCGAGCAGGTGGCGTACGGACTGCAGGCCGATCGCGGCCAGCGCCAGGATCCAGATGTCGTCACTGTTGCCCGAGACGACCCAGCCGACGGCGAGCCCGGCGAAGACCACGTACTCCTTGAACCGGTCGAACGTGGCGTCCAGCCAGGCCCCCAGCACGCCGAACTTACGCGCGTAGCGGGCGACCTGCCCGTCCACGCAGTCGAACACGAACGCGAAGTAGATCAGCACACCGCCCAGCACCATCCACGGCCGGTCGCCGGTGGCGAAGCAGGCTGCGGCGGCCACGCCGAGCGTGATCGAGATCAGCGTCACCTGGTTGGGCGTCAGCCCCCGCCGGGCCGCCCAGCGGGCGATGAAGCGGGAGTAGGTGGAGACGAAGTACGTGGTGAAGAAGCCGTCGGCGCCCTTGACCGCGTTGTTGAGCCTGGCCCGGTCCTCGTTCATGCCGGCCATCTCGGTGCCGGCCTCGTTGACCTCTTCCTGGGTCGTGACCCGGCGGTAGAACAGGTCGCGCCGGCCCCTGATGCCGACCGACACGCCGTTGCGCACCAGGCCGAACACGATCAGCTGCAGCAGGTCGTCGTCCTCGCCGAACGTGTCGGCCATCGCGGCCAGCTCGCGGCAGGTCTGCGCCAGCATGGGCGCGTTGCGCGCGCTCAGGTGCAGCGGGCCGAGCAGGATGGCGTTGGGCCTGGTCACGGCGTGGCGCGCGGTGCCCACCGAGACCACGCGCGACTTGCCGACGCGCGAGCGGATGGGCAGCCCTTCGAGGCGGCCGAGGCCGATCTCGGGCTCTGCCTCGTCGATCGGGACGATGTCCTCCTGCGGCTCCTCCTCTGTCACCTCCGGCCGGGGCTCTTTGGCGACGAGCGCCAGCGCGCCGCGCTTGGCCTTGGTGATCTGGTAGATCAGCTCGTCGTGGATGACAGAGTTTTCCGGGATGATGAAGAGGTTCTCCGTCGCGGTCTCCGCGACGTCGGCCAGCGCGCGCAGGGCGGCGGCCACGTCGCCTGACTCGATCGTGGCGAGCCGCGGATCCAGGGAAGTGAGCTGGCTGCGCAGGCGCTCGGCCACGGTGGGCGTGCCGGGCAGCGCGGCCAGCCTCAGGCCGGTCGGAGAGGTGTCGGGGCCGGGCGAAGCGCCCAGCAGGACCACGCGGGTCATGACTCCCTTTCGAGGCGGTAGCGGGGGGTTGAACAACGGGTAATCCGGGGACAGACGTCAAAGTCTAGTGAGGGTGACGTAAAGTCGCGTCACCAGAGCATGCCCGTAACGTCGCTTCGGCGCGGCCGTAAGATGTCCGAGTGAGTCTCTACCGTGACGAAGGCGTAGTTCTACGCACACAGAAGCTCGGTGAGGCCGACCGCATCGTCACCATCCTGGCGAAGCGCACCGGCAAGATCAGGGCCGTGGCGAGGGGCGTGCGCCGCACGAAGTCCCGCTTCGGCGCCAGGCTGGAGCCGTTCACGCATGTCGACCTGCAGCTCCACGTCGGCCGTACGCTCGACGTCGTCACGCAGGCGGAGACGATCAGACCCTACGGCGAGGCGCTGGCGGCCGACTACCCCCGCTACACCGCGGGCAGCGCGATGCTGGAGACCGCCGACCGGCTGACGCACGGGGAGAAGGAGCCGGCGCTGCGGCAGTTCCTGCTGCTGGTGGGCGGGCTGCGCACGCTGGCCGAACGCGCCCACGAGGCCCGGCTGGTCCTGGACGCGTACTTCCTGCGCTCGCTGGCCGTGGCCGGCTACGCTCCCGCGCTCGACGCGTGCGCCAAGTGCCAGGCACCGGCGATCAGGGCGTTCGCCATCGTCGCGGGGGGCGTGGTGTGCGGGGCGTGCCGGCCGGCGGGCTCGGCCGTGCCCGCCGGGGAGACGATCGGGCTCATGACGGCGCTGCTGCGTGGCGACTGGGCCACCGCCGACGCCTCGGAGTCGCGCCACCGGAGTGAGTGCAGCGGGCTCGTTGCCGCATATCTGCAATGGCACCTCGAACACGGAATACGCTCTCTCCGACACGTCGAAAGGGAGCCTGTGTGAACGTACGACCTCCGACCCCGCATCCGTCGGGCGCGACGCCCCCGCCGATCCCGCGCGACCTGGTGCCCAAGCACGTCGCGATCATCATGGACGGCAACGGCCGCTGGGCCAAGTCTCGTGGCCTGCCCCGCATCGAGGGGCACAAAGCGGGGGAGTCCTCGCTGTTCGACGTCATCGAGGGGGCGCTCGAGCTGGGCATCCCCTATCTGAGCGCGTTCGCGTTCTCCACGGAGAACTGGCGGCGCTCGCCCGACGAGGTCCGCTTCCTCATGGGGTTCAACCGTGACGTGATCCGGCGGCGGCGCGACGAGCTCAACGCGATGGGCGTGCGCGTCCGGTGGGCGGGCAAGCCGGGGCGGCTGTGGAAGAGCGTCATCTCGGAGCTGCAGGCGGCCGAGGAGATGACGGTCGGCAACAGCAAGCTGACGTTGCAGTTCTGCGTCAACTACGGCGGGCAGGCCGAGATCGTCGAGGCGGCGGTCAGGCTGGCCGAGGACATCGCGGCCGGGCGGGTCAAGCCGTCCAAGGTCAACGAGAAGGTGTTCGCGCGTTACCTGGACGAGCCGGAGATCCCCGCGGTGGATCTGTTCGTGCGGTCGTCGGGGGAGCAGCGCTTCTCGAACTTCCTGCTGTGGCAGTCGGCCTACGCCGAGATGGTCTTCCTCGACCGGCTGTGGCCCGACTTCGACCGCAGGGATCTGTGGGAGGCCTGCGAGGTCTTCGCCAAGCGCGACAGGCGCTACGGCGGGGCGCTCCCCAACCCGGTCTGACCGGCCCCAACCTCTGGATCGGGGCCCAGGACTGGCTGTCGCCTATACGCGGGTATAGCCTGCTGTTCATCGGAACAGTTTGCTGTACTCGTGAGTAGGAGCTGATGCCGAATGGCTGACGCACGACAAGGCCGGGCCGGCGCCCTGGCAGGCACCGGCCACCTCGTCCGCCTGGCGCTGCGCCGCGAGCGGGGCATCGCGCCCTGGTGGATCCTCCTGATCGTGGCCCTGGCCCTGGCGCTGGTGTCCTACGTCAACCGGGCCATGGGCACGTACGAGCTGAAGCTCACCTATGTCGAACTCGCCACCAGGAACGTCTTCCTGCGGGCCCTCGGCGGCGGCCTCATCGAGCCCCGGCTGGAGGTGATCGCGACGTGGCGCAGCGGCGGGTTCCTGTACGTGGCGAGCGCGCTCGCGGCCCTCATGTCGGTCGTCCGCCACACGCGCAGGGAGGAGGACGAGGGGAGGGCCGAGCTGGTCCGCTCCGGCATGGTGAGCCGCCACGCGCCGCTGACCGCCGCCCTGCTGGTCGCCGGCGGGATCAGCCTGGCCGGCGGGGTGCTGACCGGAGCCGTGCTCGCCGGGCTCGGGTTCGAGCCCGTCGGGACCGTCGCCTACGGGGCCGCGATCACGGTCGCGGGCTGGGTGTTCGGCGCCGTCGCCGCGGTGGCC